>CAZCEG010000519.1:589-1502 GCA_964497275.1 uncultured Oceanicaulis sp. | reverse complement strand
CGCTCATCTCCAGCGAGAAGAAGCCGACCACGCCGCCCTCTGTCGTGCGGCGGGTGCCGTCTGCGGCCTCCTCATAGCGGTGCGCGCGCGCCACCGAGAAGGCGATATTGGTCGCCAGCGCCGTCTTGCCCATGGAGGGACGGCCCGCAAGGATGATCAGGTCTGAACGGTGCAGACCGCCAAGCTTCTCATCGAGCGAGTTGAGGCCTGACGGAATGCCCGACAGCTTGCCGCCGCGCTTGTAGGCGGCAGCGGCCACCTCCACCGACTGGGCAAGCGCCACGGAGAAGGGCTGGAAGCTTTTGGAGACCGTGCCGCTTTCGGCAAGCGAGAACAGCTCCTTTTCGGCCTGCTCGATCAGCTTGGTGGCGCTCGCCGCATTACGGGTGTCGCGCGCGTCTGACGAGATGCGCGAGCCGACATCTATGAGCTGGCGGCGCAGGGCCAGCTCATAGACGAGGCGGGCATATTCCGGCGCGCTCAAGGCCTCCGGAGCCTCGCGCATCAGCTCGATCAGATAGACCGGCCCGCCAAGCGTTTTCAGCCCCTCATCATCGCCAAGACGGTTTTTCAGCACCACCGCATCGGCGAGCGTGCCGCTGGTGATCAGCTGGGAGGCTGCGGCATAGAGCCGGGCGTGGAAGGGATCGTAGAAATGTTCCGGGCGCAGCCAGTCGGCGACGCGGTGATAGACCTCGTTCTCGAACAGAAGCGCGCCGAGAAATGCCTGCTCCGCCTCGATATTGTGGGGCGGGCTGTGCGTGTCCGCGCCAGCTCCGGCGGGACCCATATCGGCGGTTTCTGCGGTCATGGGGAGAGGTGATAGCGCAGCGGGCCGGGCAGTGCGAGGACGGATCGCTCTCAATCCCCAGCAATTCGCCCCTGCTGTGGAAAACTCCGTTCCGATTGAACC
>CAZCEG010000519.1:0-579 GCA_964497275.1 uncultured Oceanicaulis sp. | reverse complement strand
GGTCCGGCATTGCTGCGCACCTTGTTCCTGAAGATGACGGGAAACACCCATGCGCCGCGCCGCCGATTATGCCCTTGACGCCTTTCTGGCCGCGCAGGCGCGCAGTGGAAGCCGCGATGGCATGAAGGCGCTGGCGGTGCGCTGGTACCCGCTGCTGACGGCACATGCCTGGCGGCTGACCGGAGACAGGGACCTGGCAGAGGACGCGGTGCAGGAGGCGTGGTTGGAGATCATGCGCGCCCTGCCGGCTTTGCGCGACGACCATGCCTTTGCCGCCTGGGCCTATCGCATCACCACGCGGCGCTGTGCGCGGATCATCCGCCAGCGCCAGAGCGAGCGCAGGCTGGTGCGTGCCGTGGAGGCTGAACCGCGTGAGACGAGCGCAGAGGACACCCATGATGAGGGTGATGGCGCGCGGGTGAAGCGGGCCATGGCAGACCTGCCGCCTGATCAGCGCGCTGCGGTGGCGCTGTTTCACCTGCAAGGATTGAGCGTGGCGGAAACCGCCATCGCTCTCGACGTGCCGGCGGGCACGGTAAAGACCCGCCTGATGCATGCGCGGCGCAAGCTGCGCGACAG
>CAZCEG010000518.1:0-1510 GCA_964497275.1 uncultured Oceanicaulis sp. | reverse complement strand
CGTCGTGCGCGCGCTCCAGCGCGTTGCGCCATCACCCCAGTCGAGCCGGGCCTGCGAAGCGCCGTTTACGCCCGCACCAACGACATGGAGTTCCGCTTGCACTTCCTGCCCTCCAGAGCGCTCGAGGAGACAGGGCACAGCTCTCTGGGGGCTCAGACCGCCCTCACCTTCGAAACCGCTTCTACGCGGCTTACTGCTGGGCTGGACGGCGAATGGACGCGCGGCTTCCTGATCGAGGACCAGACGCTGCCGAGCTTTGGCCAGTTCCCGCAAGGAATCCACTACGATTACGAGGTGGAGGCGCTGACGGGCGCATTCTTCGTGCAAGGCCGCCACGCCATCACCGACAGGCTGGATGTGGAGGGCGGCGCGCGGCTGGAAACCACCCGCTTTGACTACACCAACAACACCGATGACGGTGCGATCGGCCGCTTCCTGCGCCTGCCGGACCGCACGGACAGCTTCACCACTTTCGCGCCGAATGCCGGGCTTGTCTGGCGATTTACTGACGATGCGCGCGGCTTTGTGCGCCTCGCCAGAGGCGTACGCGCGCCGCAGACCGACGAGCTATACCGGCTGCAGCCCGGTCAGGAGATTGACGGCATAAATGCGGAAACGCTCGACAGCGTGGAAGCCGGAATCCGCCTGTCACGCGCCGACGGGCTGGCGCTCGAGGTTACGGCCTTCACCATGCTCAAGCGCAACGTGTTCTTCCGCGATGCCGATGGGCTGAACGTCACCGATGGACGCACCACGCATGAAGGCGTGGAGGTGGAAGGCGTATGGCCCGTGACCGAGACGCTGACGCTGTCGGGCGCGCTCACCTGGGCCTTGCATCGCTATGATTTTGACCGCCCGGTTTCTCAGGCGTTCGAGGTTATCGAGCGTGGCAACCGTGTCGATACCGCCCCGGAATGGTTGTGGAATCTGCGCGCGCGCTGGCAGCCGGTTGATCCGCTGACCCTTGAGGCGGAGTGGATCCATGTCGGCGAGTATTTCGCCGATGCGGCCAATGACGCACGCTATGCAGGCCATGACCTTCTCAACCTGCGCGCCGCGATGCGCCTGCGTGAGGGCTGGGAAGCGTTCGCCGCCGTGCGCAATGCCGCCGACACCCGCTATGCCGAGCGGGCCGACTTTGCCTTTGGCGGCTTTCGCTACTTCCCCGGTGAACCGCGCAGCGTGTCCGTAGGGTTAAGGGTAAGGGGCTGAGCCCTCACCCTTCCCAGTTTCTCGGCAACCAGCGCGCGGCGAGGAACATGAAGCCTGCCGCCACCAGATAGAGGCAGGACCCGATCAGGATCGAATAGCGCAGCGACTCATCGCCGAACGTAGGCGCCAGCAGGGTGGAAAGCTCGCCCAGCACATAAATGCCGACCCCGATCCCCAGAAGATTGTTGATCAGAAGGAAGATCGAGGACGCAACGGTGCGCATGGAGGCCGGCACAAGGTTCTGGAAGGCCGACAGGACAGGCCCAAGCCATGCGAGCGCCAGCGCGTTCGGGATGAT
>CAZCEG010000517.1:0-1530 GCA_964497275.1 uncultured Oceanicaulis sp. | reverse complement strand
TCTGGTTGGCGAGGTTGGCTTTCTTGAAGCGGGTGCGACGACAGACAACGATGGCGGGGATGATGTTGGGCGCATCGACATGGTTCTGGTCAGCAATAAGACCGTAAAAGGCGCTCCGATGGCATGGGCTGCTCTTGAGATTCAGGCCGTGTACTTCTCTGGAAATGCTATGAAGGGGGAGTTCGAAGCCTTCAAAGATGACACCGTAGAGTGGGTCATTTATCCCGCAGGCAAACGCCGGCCAGATTACCGCAGCAGTGGCCCGAAGCGTCTGATGCCTCAGCTCCAGATTAAAGTGCCGACACTGCGGCGCTGGGGCAAGAAAATGGCCGTAGTAGTTGACCGTGCCTTCTTCGACTCCATCGGTGAGATGGACCATGTAACAGATATATCTAATGCCGATATTGCATGGTTCATAGTCCACTTCGAGGAAGTGGAAGGCAGCAAGAGCACGCGCATTGTCCGTGGCGATGTCCGGTACACAACTCTTGAGCGATCTGTCGAGGGGCTGACAGGAGGCAAACCGGTGGCGCTTCCTGTATTCGAGACACGGATTACTGACAAGATCACTCAGCCCGCGACCGATGCCGCCACTTTCGATTTTGAAGGCGGCGATGCCGATGCAGCCGAGGATAACGCCAAAAGCTAATTATTCGGTTTCAGCGGCGCGGGACTTCTTCTTTGGTTTTTCCGCCTTCTTCTGATGCTCAAGCAGATGCAATCGCAGGGTCTCGGCTATGGCTTTCGCCATCAGCACAGGGACCGCGTTTCCAACCTGTTCATACTGCGATACCCTCGACCCCAGGAACTTATAACTATCCGGGAACGATTGGAAGCGTGCAGCCTCTCGCACGGTCAGCGTTCTATCCTGGTCTGGCAGAAATACCGTCCCCCAATGCGGGTCACATTTTGTCAGCATCGTACCGGCCAGGCCGTCCGGGTGTAGACGCCCGTAACGCTTGGTATGGTCAGAACGGCGGGCGCGCTGCATCCCCTTCGGCAGCAGATCATGCGGAATGTCACGCCAGGAGCCGCCAGGCTTCACATGCTTCATGCGCTCGGCGTTTTGCTTTGAGAGCTTGGCCGCGTAGTGATTAAACGTCACTTCGGCAGGGTTGCGCATCAGCTCGGCGTAGCGGCTGTGCGCGTCCGTCGTGTAGCCGATGACTTCTGAGCCTTCGCCCATTGCAAGGCGCGGCAGGTCGCCGATAGCTTGATGTACGGTAATTGCGGGCAGCAGACGCTCACGGTCGGCTTCGCCCAACTGGAACGTCATAGTACCGCCTCCCCGGAAGTTGGCGCGGCCAACCGCATAGTGCGTCGGCTCCGGGTGCGTCACCTCGCCCAGGCGCGAACCAAGGAGAATCAGCCGCCAACGCTCTTGCGGTACACCGTAGTGCGCCGCAAACATAATCTTGGCCGTAACCTGGTAGCCTAGGCCGGTGAAAATCTTGATGATCTGGCGGAACACCTTGCCATCGCCGAGCGACAGCAGGCCGGGCACGTTTTCGAACAGAAACGTCTTGGGCA
>CAZCEG010000516.1:0-1533 GCA_964497275.1 uncultured Oceanicaulis sp. | reverse complement strand
ACCCGCGCGAGGCCGCGCCTTCCTATAATCGACACATCGTCAACGCTGCCGGAAACCCGCCATGGGACGCCTCTCCACCCACGTACTCGACACCGCCAGCGGCCGCCCGGCCGCCGGCATGGCCTATACCCTGAACCGCATCGAAGGCGCAAAGCCCGTCCTTCTCGCCGCCGGCACGACCAACGCCGACGGCCGCACCGACGCCCCGCTGCTCAGCGGCGCCGACCTGCAAACGGGCATCTACGAACTGGTCTTCGAAGCCGCCGCCTATTTCCGCGCCGCTGGCGTCGAACTGCCCGAACCGCCCTTCCTCGACCGCATCGCGCTGCGCTTTGGCGTCGCCGACGCGAACCGCCACTACCACGTGCCGCTGCTCGTCGCACCCTGGGCCTACTCGACCTACCGGGGCAGCGAATGGACTTCAATTACCTGATCGACGTCGGTTCGCTACTGCTGCGCTGGCTACACCTGATCGTCGGCATTGCCTGGATCGGCTCGTCGTTCTACTTCGTGTGGCTCGATAATTCGCTGAAACCACCGGTCGACCGTGAGCTTCGGGAAAAAGGCGTTGGTGGCGAACTGTGGGCAGTGCATGGCGGCGGCTTCTACAACCCGCAGAAATACCTGGTCGCGCCGGCCCATCTGCCAAACGAACTGCACTGGTTCAAGTGGGAGGCGTACTCGACCTTCCTGACCGGCTTCTTCCTGCTCGGCGTGCTCTACTCCTCGCAGGCCGCCAGTTACATGATCGCTCCGGCCAAGGCCGACCTGTCGCCCGGCGCCGCCATCGGCATCGGCCTGGCCACGCTGGTCGTCGGCTGGCTGGTCTACGACGTGCTCTGCCGGGTGCTGCTGCGGCGCAACCTGCTGGTCTTTGCGGCGCTGTATTTCATCTTCGTCGTCGCCGTCGCCTGGGGGCTGACGCATCTGCTCTCCGGGCGCGCCGCCTTCCTCCATATCGGCGCGATGATCGGTACGACGATGAGCGCCAACGTCTTCTTCTGGATCATTCCCGGCCAGAAAAAAACCGTCGCCATGATGCAGCGCGGCGAAACGCCGGACCCGATCTACGGTCTGCGGGCAAAACAGCGCAGCGTGCATAACAACTACCTGACGCTGCCGGTGCTGTTCTGCATGATCTCCAACCACTACGCCTTCACCTACAACCACCCGCAGGCCTGGCTGGTGCTGGCGCTGATCCTGCTCGCCTCGGTCCTCATCCGCCACTTCTTCAACCTGCGCCACAAGGGGATTTTTGCCTGGCAATATCCGGCCGCCGGCAGCGCCATCCTGCTCGGCGTCTTCATCTGGCTGGCGCCAGCGCCGCTCGCCGTTTCTGCCGGTAACGCGCCGTCGACCGCAGAGATCGTGCCCTTGCTCACCGCCCGCTGCACCGGCTGCCACTCGGCCACGCCGACGCTGATGCCGGCGGCGCCGGCCGGCGTCGTCCTCGACACGGCGCAACAAATCCGCGCCCTCGGCCCGCGCATCCTGGCGCAGACGGTACAACTGAAAGCGATGCCGCTCGGCAAC
>CAZCEG010000515.1:0-1536 GCA_964497275.1 uncultured Oceanicaulis sp. | reverse complement strand
GGTCCGGCATCGCCTTCATCATCTGTGCGCCGTTTTCTTCGTCGGCAAGGCCTTTGTCGACTTTCAGGAAAGGCACAACGCTGCGCTCTTTCCAGAGGTATTCCGCTGTCGGCACGCCGTCGATGTCGCCGTCCATGGTGCGCTCGAACAGGATTGCGCCCATCACCTTGTCGCCATTGAAGGCTGGCGACTTGATGATGCGTGCACGCATCTCATGGATGAGGCCGAACATTTCCTCGTCATTGGCGTAGGCACTTTCCTCGATCCCGTAGAGGCGCAGGGCCTTCGGGGTGGAACCGCCCGACTGGTCGAGCGCCGCAATAAAGCCGTCCTTCCCGGCCGCCTGTTTCGCCATGGTTTCGTTTGCCATCTCAACTACCGTCATTTCTGAATGGATCCTGTGAACAGTGCTTGTCATGCAAAGTTTGCGTTCAAGTACCGTGCCGTTTGCGCGCGTCAACAGCTGGCAGCGCTCTCTCGCCGCGTTACCGGACGCCCAGTATTGCCGGGCCAAAGACGGAATCATGCGGAAAAACCGGCCGATGCTGGTGCTGGGACGGGGCTGGAAGAGCCACCAGGGCACCCAGCAATCTCTGCGGAGCACGCCCGGCTGCGTTCATTTCGGCGCGCACAGGCGCGGAACCTGCGCGATTTGCCGCAGGCTGTCCCGCCCTGTCACAGGAGGTCCGTGCCGAATCTGTGCCGGAAAGGATCAGGCCTTCAGGGCTTCCACGCCCGGCAGCGGCTTGCCTTCCATCCATTCGAGGAAGGCCCCGCCAGCGGTCGAGACGAAGGTGAAGTCAGCCGCGACGCCTGCATGGTTCAGGGCGGCAACCGTATCCCCGCCACCGGCGACCGCGATCAGCTTACCTTCCTTCACCCGGATCGCAGCGGCCTTCGCAGCGTCAACCGTCGCCTTGTCGAACGGCGTCAGTTCGAACGCGCCGAGCGGCCCATTCCACACGAGCGTCTTCGCCCGGCCCATGGCGGCAACGAGATGCATGACCGTCATCATGCCAGCATCGAGGATCATCTCATCAGCGGCAACCTCATCGGGCCGGCAGGCGCGGTGCTCGGCATTCGCCTTGAATTCCTTCGCCACGACCACGTCGCGCGGCAGCAGGATCTCGCAGCCGCTCGCCTCGGCATTGGCCATGATCTCGCGGGCAGTCCCGGAAAGGTCATGCTCGCAAAGCGATTTGCCGACATCCACGCCCTGGGCCGCAAGGAAAGTGTTCGCCATGCCGCCGCCAATGGCCAGCATGTCCACCTTGGAGACAAGGTTCTTCAGAAGGTCGATCTTGGTCGAGACTTTTGCCCCACCGACCACGGCCATGACCGGGCGTTCCGGCGTGCCAAGCGCTTTCTCCAGCGCGTCGAGTTCGGTTTCCATCGCCTTGCCGGCATAGGCCGGGATGAAGTGCGTCACGCCTTCGGTGGACGCATGCGCGCGGTGAGCGGCCGAGAACGCATCGTTCACGAACAGGTCACCCAGCGCCGCCATAGCTTCGGCAAGGGCCGGATCGTTCTTTTCCT
>CAZCEG010000514.1:0-1538 GCA_964497275.1 uncultured Oceanicaulis sp. | reverse complement strand
CGCTGCGCGCCGGTTGGGTTCCGGGTCTGCGCGCTATCGCGCTCCGCCCGGAATGACGCTGGAAGGATGACGGCACGACGCTACTTTGCCGCGTCAATCCAGTCCGCGTCCACATTGAGGAAGCCGCCGGACTGGCGTTTCCAAAGGCGGGCATAGACGCCGCCTTCAGCCAGCAGCGCGTCATGGCTGCCCTGCTCGATGATGCGGCCGCCTTCCATCACCACCAGCCTGTCCAGCATGGCGATGGTGGAAAGCCGGTGCGCGATGGCGATGACGGTCTTGCCCTCCATCAGCTGGTAGAGCTGGTCCTGAATGGCGGCTTCCACTTCAGAGTCCAAAGCGGAGGTCGCCTCATCCAGCACCAGGATCGGCGCATTTTTCAGCAATATGCGGGCAATCGCGATGCGCTGGCGCTGACCGCCGGAGAGCTTCACGCCCCGCTCGCCCACTTTCGCCTCATAGCCTGTGCGTCCATCGGGATCGGAAAGATTGGGGATGAACTCATGGGCCTGCGCGCGGCGCGCTGCCTCAAAGACCGCCGCCTCGTCATCGCCATGCGTGCCATAGGCGATATTGTCCCGGATGGAGCGATGGAGCAGGGAGGTGTCCTGCGTGACCATGCCGATCTGGCGGCGCAGCGAGTCTTGCGTGACCTCCGAGATGTCCTGCCCGTCAATCGTGATGCGCCCGCCCTCAAGGTCGTAAAAGCGCAGGAGCAGGTTGACGAGGGTGGACTTGCCGACCCCCGACCGGCCAACGAGCCCCACCTTCTCGCCCGGCGCGATATCAAGGTTCAGCCCCTCGATGACGCCTTCCTCCTTGCCGTAGTGGAAGGTGATGTTTTCAAAGCGGATTGCGCCCTGCGTCACCTCCAGCGGTCTGGCGTCCGGCCTGTCGGTAATGGCCTGCGGCTGGGCGATTGTGTTGATGCCGTCCTGAATGGTGCCGATGGCTTCAAACAGGCCTGCCGTCTCCCAGAGGATCCAGTCGGACATCGCCCGGATGCGCATGACGATGGCAACCGCCACGGCCAGCACGCCGAGCCCCACCAGCCCCATCTGCCAGGCGACGATGGTGGCGCCGGTGACAGCAACCAGCAGCACGGCGTACAGCGTCTGCAAAAGTGTGTAGAGCCCGGTTACGAGGCGCATCTGCTTGTGCACCGTGCCCATGAAGCCGCTCATCGCCTCGCGGGCATAGCCCTCCTCGCGGCGGGCATGGGCGAAAAGCTTGATGGTCTGGATATTGGTGTAGCTGTCGACGACGCGGCCCGTCATCTCCGCGCGCGCGTCGGCCTGAGCCATCGACACATCGCGCAGGCGCGGAATGAAATAGGCCAGAAGCCAGATATACGCGCCAAGCCACAGCACGAGCGGGATCATCAGGAAGGGCTCGGCGCTGCCGACCAGCACAACAGCGCCGATGAAATAGACGGCCACGTAGACGAAGATATCGAGCACCTTCATCACCGTCTCGCGTACGGCGAGGGCGGTCTGCATCACCTTCTGACTGACCCGGCCGGCGAACTCGTCCTGAAA
>CAZCEG010000513.1:0-1538 GCA_964497275.1 uncultured Oceanicaulis sp. | reverse complement strand
AATGTCGGTGTCGGAAAGCCCCTTGCCGGTTTCCTCATCGCGCACCGTGAGCAGCAGGCCCAGAAGATCCTCGCCCGGCTCGGATGCGGCCCGGCGGCGGGTGATCTGCCCCTCCACCGCCTTGCGAAATACGCGCAGCGCCTTGCGGGCGCGTCGGCTCATCGGGCGCGGCACCCATTCGGGCACGGGCGCAAGGTCTGACAGGCGCATCTGGCCAATCTCTTCGAGCAGCACCTCGATCGCCGCCCGCACCTCGCCCCTGTCAAACCCCTCCACGTCAGAGAACAGGACGCGCTCGATGACGGCGAAGGTCGCATCGCTCATCACGCTCATGATCTCAGGCGTTTGCGGAGCCGACAGCTGGCGCACGGCCATGTCTGCCGCCTCTGCCATGATGGGCGCGAACGGATCCAGCCTGCGTTTGAGGAAGGCGGGTTGCAGCGTCATGCGCTGGCGCCGCCAGCTTTCCCCGTGCGCAGTCAGGATGGCGTCACCCAGCACCGGACGCAGCATGCGCTGGATCAGCGGGGATTTGCGCCAGGCATCGAAATTGTCCTGCAGGACCGACTTCATCTGCTCCGGCCCGGCAACCTCATGGATCGAGCGGCCAAGATAGGGACCGGACAGAATCGGCACCTCAAAAAGAGGGGCAGGAAGGATCGAGAGCGGATTTTCCCGCATCATCAGCCCGGACTCCAGAAGACTGACAGGCCTGTCCAGCGGCGTTACGCGTGCCGGGCGAAAGCCTGCCACCTCGGTGGTTTCCGGTTGTGATACAGGTGATTGCGTCATGGCTCCCCATCTAGCCTGTCACCTGCTCCGCGGCCAGTCCTGCTGTCCTTTACGGCGCTGGCCGATTGACGCACCGCCGGGCTCGGCTAGGCTCAAGCCAGAAGACGAGTTTCCTCGGGGGCGAGAAACGTGAGCAAGGACCTGATGCGGTATGACCGTCTGGCGCAGGAAGCCCTGCGCGGGGTTGTCCGTCAGGCGCTGATGCGCGCGGCGGGCCCTGAAGGTCTTCCCGGCGCTCATCATTTCTATATCAGCTTCAAGACCTCCGATCCCCATTGCGATGTGGACCAGAGCCTTGTTGACGCCTATCCGGACGAGATGACCGTGGTGCTGGAGCACCAGTTCTGGGACCTGTCGGCAGAAGAGGATTTCTTCGAGGTGACGCTGAAGTTTGGCGGTGTGCCCAAATACCTCAAAGTGCCCTATAGCGCCGTGACACGCTTTCACGATCCGGCAGTCGGCTTCCACCTGCACTTCGATTACGAACCACCCGAAGGCGGAACGGCCCAGAGCGGCGGCGTGGCCGTGGGCGATGGTGATGAGGGCACGGTGGTGAGCCTCGATGCCTTCCGCAAGAAGGACTGACGCGCACCCGCGCCTAGGGTCTGTACTCATAAAGGTTTCGCCACGGCGCGAATTTCATTCGCTCCGACTCTCTCACTGATGCAAGCGGCTTACAGCCGCTTTGCCGGGCGCGAAGCGGATTTTATGTCTGATAAGGAGAGACGACCGCCGTGGAGCATTCC
>CAZCEG010000512.1:0-1544 GCA_964497275.1 uncultured Oceanicaulis sp. | reverse complement strand
GGTGATTCGCTTGACGATATCGTCGCGACCTGGACGGAGAATGTGTGGCTGGCCTCCAATGGCGGCGGCATCGGCACCTATTGGGGCCATGTGCGCTCCATCGGAGAGAAGGTCGGCCAGAACGGTCAGACCTCCGGCATCATTCCCTTCATCCGCGTGATGGATTCGCTCACCCTTGCGATCAGCCAGGGTTCGCTGCGCCGCGGTTCGGCGGCTGTCTATCTGGACATCCACCACCCGGAAATCGAGGAATTCCTCGAAATCCGCAAACCCTCAGGCGATTTCAACCGCAAGAGCCTGAACCTGCATCACGGCCTCAACATCACCGACGAGTTCATGGAAGCGGTGCGTGATGATGCGGACTTCCCGCTCATCTCGCCTAAATCGGGCGAGGTGGTTAAATCGATCTCGGCGCGCAAGCTCTGGCAGAAAATCCTCGAGCTGCGCCTGCAGACGGGCGAGCCCTACATTATCTTCTCCGACACGGTGAACAATGCGCTCCCCAGCTTCCAGAAGAAGCTCGGCCTGAAAGTACGCCAGTCCAATCTGTGCTCGGAAATCATGCTGCCCACGGGCGTCGACCATCTGGGCCGCGACCGCACGGCGGTGTGCTGCCTGTCATCGGTCAATGCCGAGAAATTCCTCGAGTGGAAGGACGATCCGCTCTTCATCGAGGATCTGTTCCGCTTCCTCGACAATGTGCTGCAGGACTTCATCGACCGCGCGCCGGACGAGATGGACCGGGCCACCTATTCGGCCTGGCGTGAGCGGTCTGTCGGCCTTGGCCTGATGGGGTTCCATTCCTTCCTGCAGGCGATGAACATTCCGTTTGAATCGGCCATGGCCGCCAGCTGGAACCGCAAGCTGTTCAAGCACTTGCGTCAGGGCGCTGACCGGGCCTCGGTGAAACTTGCCGAAGAGCGCGGGGCCTGCCCCGATGCGGCCGAAAGCGGCATCAAGGCGCGCTTCTCCCACAAGCTCGCCATTGCGCCGACCGCCTCGATCTCGATCATTTGCGGCGGCACGAGTGCAGGCATCGAGCCGATCCCGGCCAATGTCTACACCCACAAGACGCTGTCGGGTTCCTTCACGGTGAAGAACCCCTATCTTGAGAAAATCCTCGAGGAGAAGGGCATCAACACGCAGACGACGTGGAATTCGATCCTCGAGCATGAAGGCTCTGTCCAGCATCTCGAAGCGCTCAGCCAGGACGAGAAGGACGTGTTCAAGACCGCGTTCGAGCTGGACCAGCGCTGGGTGATCGAGCATGCGGCCGACCGCACGCCCTATATCTGTCAGGCGCAGTCCCTGAACATCTTCCTGCCGGGCGATGTCGATAAATGGGACCTGCACATGCTGCACTGGACGGCGTGGGAGAAGGGCATCAAGTCGCTTTATTACTGCCGCTCCAAATCGGTTCAGCGCACCGCCTTTGCGGGTGCAGAGGGCAAGGAAGGCATGGATAGTGCCATGCAGGCTGCCTCGCGCACCGAGTACGAGGAATGCCTCGCCTGCCAGTAGATTCGCTTTGCTGGATCAGACAC
>CAZCEG010000511.1:0-1549 GCA_964497275.1 uncultured Oceanicaulis sp. | reverse complement strand
CCGGGATGTGAAAGCCTGACGTGCGTTCCAGTCACCGCCACAGTGATGAAGATGGCGTGTCGCGAGGGTGTTCTCAAGCCTCACTACCATCACCTTCTGCCAGCGCCTCCAGACGGGCCGCGGCGCGGATCAGGGTTTCGGCGATCTTGGCGCGGTCGGCGCGGCGGCGGGCCTCGGCCTGCGAGGTCATGCCCTTGGCGTCCAGCAGCTGGGATTCCAGTGCCTCGACACGCCCTTGCGCGTCACGCATCTCGTCGGCGACGATCAGCGATGCCATCAGCAGAAGCCGCACCTCGCCAATCTGGCCAACCTTCTCGGCGAGGTCGCGCACATGGGCATCGAGATGCCCTGCGAGTTCCTTCAGATAGGCCTGCTGGCCCTCCTCGCAGCCAATGGTGAAGGGACGGCCATTCAGCGTGATCGTCACCTTCGACATCAGCCCTGCCCTCCGGCAAGCGCCAGCGCCGCTTTCAGCTCCGTCATCGCCTCATCCAGCGCCGCACCCGCTTCCTCTGCCGCCGCAGCCAGTTCGGCCTCGCGCGCCCGGGCGCTGTCGAGCTGATCGGCAAGACGGGCGCGATCATTATCGGCATTGCGGGCCGCCTGCGCATCGCCTTCAGCCTCGCCAATACGCCCGGAAAGCGCTGTCATGCGTCGCTCCACCTTGCCGATGGCCGCCAGCAGGCGCGCTTCGGCTTCGGCGAGGGGATCATGGTCGGCGATATCGGACGGAGGGGTGTCACTCATGAGTGATAAAATCCGCTTCTGGCGCAGAAAGTTCAAGCAGAACGTGAGGTGTAGCGCAAATCATCGCGCCAGCGCCATTGCAAACTCAGCGCTCAGGCCTTGCCGCCGCTGACGGGGCGCACGTGCGGCGCGCGGGTAAACAGCGATAGCGGGTTCATTGCCAGCATGGCGGCAAACTGCGCTGCGCTGACTTTTCGCGAACGCTGCACGCGGCGGCGCTTTGCCATTACCTGGCCCCAGCCGGCAAAGGCATCGCGCTGCGCCTTCGAGAACAGGCCAAACTGGCCAAAGCGGGCCGACGAGGCCCACAGCAGCATGGTCAGGCCCAGATGGAAGGGGAAGGTGAGGATCAGGAGCGGCAGCGGCATGACCTTCAGATAGGTCCACCAGCGATTGCGTGTGCCGTGATAGGTCGCAAAGCCTGAGCGGCGCGCCGATGAGCCATAGCCGACATGGGAGACCACGGCCCTCTTGGCGTGGATGGCGATGTGACCGGCAAGGCGCGCACGCGCGCCAAGGTCCACATCCTCCACATAGCAGAAATAATCCTCGTCAAATCCCCCCAGAGCCTCGAATACGGACCGGCGGATCATCATGGCTGCACCGCAAGGCGCGAATATCTCGCCCTCTTCGGGAGAGGCCATCTTGCAGCCATAGCCGCCGCGATAGGGAAAGCCGGTGATGTGATAGACATCGCCCACCCCGTCGAGCACGCCGTCCGCTCCGTCCGCGCGCTGGGTGGAGCCGAACAGGTCGGCATGAGGATGACGCTGCGCGGCTGCCATCAGTTCTTCCAGCCAGC
>CAZCEG010000510.1:0-1550 GCA_964497275.1 uncultured Oceanicaulis sp. | reverse complement strand
TTCCTGCGCGACGAACTCGGCCATGCCCCAGCTGATCGCGCCGCCGCCTTCGGTGGTTAGGGCGCGCTCCTCGCCGGTCGCAAGGTCATGGATCCAGAGATTCTGGTCACGGATGAAGGAGACATAGCCGCCGCGCGGGCTGACCTTGGCGTCGGTCTCGAACTCTTCCGTTTCAGTCAGACGGCGCGCCTCGCCGCTTGCCACATCCACGTAGAAGACATCGCCATCGAGCGGCACGAGTACGGCCTCGCCCGCCTCATCCCACTGATAGCTGACAACGCCGGACGCGGTAATGCGCGCGCGCTCGCGGAACTGGATTTCCGCTTCGGTCAGCGCGCGTTCTTCCGGGGCAAGCTGGCGGGCATCGACGAGCACGTAAGAGCGGCCCGTCTCCACATCCATCGCCCAGAGGTCCTGAACCGTGCGGTCTTCCTCCTTGGCGCGCAGGAAGCTGATCAGGCTGCCATCAGGAGAGAATCGCACCGAACGCGCTGTCGGCCCTGTCAGGTCTGGCGAACCGTAGAGCCGCTCGATGGTCAGGCGCTCGCCTTCGCTTTGCGCAGCAGGGGGGGCGGACTGATCGCAGGCGGCAAGACCAAGGCTGATGGGCAGAACGGCAAGGAAAGAAGCGCGCATGAAAAAAGTCCGGTCAGTTGAAACTGACCGGACGCTACAGGGCTGATCGTATTATGGCCAGTGGGCCTAAGCTCACCCCGCCTCGCGGAAATTGTCCACGTCGAGATCGTATTCGCGCACCTTGCGATAGAGCGTGGAGCGGCCAAGCCCCAGCCTGCGGGCAACCTCCGCCATGCGGCCCGAATAGGTCTCGATGGCAAACGCGATGAGATCGCGCTCGATGGATTCCAGCGGCCGCAAATGTCCGCCCTCATCAGTTATATCGACCGGGAAGGCATGTGCATGACCATTGGTGACAAAGCCCGGCTCATCCACCGGCTCAGCGGGCGCTGCGGTCACCGCAACCGGGGCCGGACGCTCAGGCTCTGCCTGACGCAAAGTCGGGTTGAGGCCTGAAATCTGCGGGAAATCCTCCGGCGTCAGATAATCGCCATCGCACAGCACCACGGCGCGGAAGACCGCGTTCTCCAGCTGGCGCACATTGCCCTTCCAGTGATGACCGGCGAGCATGCTCATCGTCTCCGATGTCGCATCAAGCACGGTCTTGCCTTCCTGCGCATTGAAGCGGGCGATGAAGTGGCGCACCAGAGCCGGGATATCGTCTGCACGCTCGGAAAGGCTCGGCACCTCGATCGGGAACACGTTCAGGCGATAGAACAGGTCTTCGCGGAACGCGCCGCATTTGACCTGCTCGGCCAGATCGCGGTTCGTCGCGGAGATGATGCGCACATCAACCTTGACCGGCTTCTTGCCGCCGACAGGGTCCACCTCGCCTTCCTGCAGGGCGCGCAGGAGCTTCACCTGCATGTCGAGCGGCAGCTCGCCGATCTCGTCGAGGAAGAGTGTGCCGCCATCAGCTTCCCGGAAAACCTCGTGGAATCTACCCTCTTCGGTCACGAAAAGGGTGCGTTCAC
>CAZCEG010000509.1:0-1554 GCA_964497275.1 uncultured Oceanicaulis sp. | reverse complement strand
GACGGCGAGCCGGGCGAAGATTAGCCACGCATCCTAGCCAATGGCCTCGATCCACGCTTCATAGGACCGGTCGAGCAGGTTACGCCCGTCAGTGCGGGTCAGGGACGCGGCCTGACGGCTGCGCGCCTCGCTGGCGCTCATGCCGAAGCGGGCCCGGAAGGCGCGCGCAAAATGGGACGGGTCGTAAAACCCCCACCGATAGGCAATCTCCGAGACGGTCAGCGCGTCATGGGTAGGCGATACCAGATCGGCAAAGCAGCGGCGCAGGCGCAGTTCGCGGATCGCCTCGTTCACCCCGCCAATCTCGCTGAAGGCACGATAGAGGCGCGCGCGAGAGATGCCGAGCCGCGCCGCGATCAGGGACGGGGTGAGGTCGGGATTGCCCAGATCCTCCCGGATCATCTGGCGCGCCTTGAGCGCGATCGCGTGGTCAGCCCATTCGGGCGGATCACGGTCCATGACGGGGGCAGCGTTGAACGCGGCAGCGGCGAGCTGGATGAGCGTGCCGGCGGCAACCGGTTCTTCGGCAGCGGCAAGACCCGCCCGCGCGTGGAATAGCGACTTCATGTAGTCAGCCAGCAGGCGGCCCGAACCGGTCTGCGTATCGAGCATCATCGTCTGGAGGCTGTCTGGCGATTTGAGTAGCCCGCTGAGCCGCCTGCGCGGAATGATGACATTGAGAAGGTCAAAATCGTCAGCGATGCTTTCAAACCGCTCGGCCAGATCGATACAGATCAGCGCCTTGCCGCCAGCCTGAACGGAATTGCCGCGGCGAGGTATCTCCGATGAGCCCTCGACGAAGAGCTGGATCATGTAGTGGTCCAGCCCGTCGCCAATATAGCGCGATACGGGCCGGGAGAGCGGCTGGCCATGGGAGCGGACGCGGTTGAAAACCAGCCCGTCGAGCATGAAGCTTTCCACGTGCGCGTCGAACGCCTCGACATTGCGCACCTTCTCAGGATTGACCTCGAAGATCACGCCGAGACTTTCCCGCCATGCGTCAAAGCGTTGTGACGGATGCAGCGCGCTCAACGAGAAGGTCGAGATTTCGGGCATGCGCCGCGTCCATGCTGATACACCTGTCAGCGTGAGCTTATGCAATTTGCCCGTAAACTCAAAGCTGCATCGCCGCGCTTTCATGTCCCCTCAGGCGATTGCCCTTGTCCGGACACGGACTGGCGCGCCAACATTACGAAAATGTATAGTCAAGCGGCCTTTACATTCGGCCGCTCCCCCGATAGCGCTGGGAGGTGAGGTGTGCGACATGTTGGCAAGGACGGCAGCAGCGCACACGGGCGGCGCGGGCGGTCAGGCTGGGTAAGAAACAATGAGTGATGACAGGCGCGAACAGCTCAGATCGCTGAGCATTGATCGCAATGGCGAGGCGGAACGCTCCGGCGGCGTGCCCCTGCCGGTAATGCTGGCGGGCATGGTGGTGTCGGCGGCGCTGGCGGGCGGGGCGGCGTGGTTCGTGCTGCAGGGCAGCGGCAATGCCGAACCTACCCCCGCTCCGGCGCAGACCGCGCAGGCACCGGCAAACGCCCCGTCAGGCAG
>CAZCEG010000508.1:0-1555 GCA_964497275.1 uncultured Oceanicaulis sp. | reverse complement strand
GTATAGCCTACAAGGTGGGCAGCCAATCGGCGGCGCGGATAGATGCGGCCGGGCTCGATACGAAAGCCAAGGCCGGGAAGGCCCAGAAGATGGATGGCCTGACGCTCGCGCGGGCTGAGGCCACGCGCCACCCAGACAAAGCGCCGGTTGGAGGCAAGATCACGCGCCAGCCTCTCCTCATCGACCTCCGGCAGGACAGAGGCCAGCTGGCGGGCGGTATCCACCGGGTCCCAGACCTGACGCGGATCGGCAAAGAGGGAGTGGAAATCGAGATTGCCCGCCAGAAGCTGGCCATTGCGATCGAGTATCTCGCCGCGCCGGATCGGCGCTTCGGCAACGCGCACGGGCGCGGCTTCGGCAAATTCGCCCGTGACCGCCAGTTCTACCGCCCGCCCGGCTGCGATCACGAAACCGCTGCCGATGATCAGACCCAGCACGGACAGGCGCAAACGCGTGCGGCCAAGCGCTAGCCCGGCCTCATCCTCAAGACGTATCAGATCGCTGGCATCAAACCCGGATGGTTCTCGCGGACGCACAGGGGCAAGGCCACCGCCGACGCGGCGCACCTTGATCCTGCCGAAAAGACGCGAGAGCCAACCTGTCATGGACGCCCTCTCGTAGGGGGCAGATCGCCCTGCCAGCGCGCCTGCGCAGCCTGCGAGGCTTGAGGCGCCATGCGCTCGGCTTCGGCGCGCACCTGCGCCAGCTCCGCAAGGGTCAGTTCCTGAGCCGAGCTTACCGGCTCGAAGCCCAGATGCGTCCGCGCCAGCATGCGTAAGTGCTCAGGGTCTTCCAGATGGGCGATATTGGCGGTGAGGGTGTTGATGCGGTCCCGCTCGCGGGCGAGTTCCGCCTGAAGGCTGGCAAGACGCGCCTGCGAAGCATCCACTCCTGTCTTGGCGACATAGAGCGCACCCAGCATGGCAAGCCCGCCAATCAGGCACAAAATGACAACAAGGCGCATCATGATACGCACTCCAGCAAGCGGCTATAAGGGGGAACGCCCGGCAGCACATCGCCATCGGCAGGCCAGGCAGGATGAGTGGTGCGGCTGGCCGCGCGCAGACGCGAGGAGCGCGCACGCGGATTGGCCGCAATCTCGGCATCAGACGGCTCAACCGCCTTGCGGGTCAGAAGCGCAAAGCTCGGCTCCGGACCTTTCTGAACTTCCGGCGCATGGCGCGAACCCTGCCCGGTCATCCCGGCGCGGGCGCGCAGGAAGGTTTTCACGATCCTGTCTTCGAGCGAGTGGAAGGTGACAACGGCCAGCACGCCAGCGGGCTTCAGCACGCGCTCTGCAGCGCCCAGCGCCCTCACCAGCTCGCCCAGCTCGTCATTGACGTAAATGCGCAGGCCCTGAAACACGCGCGTTGCCGGATGGATGCGCCCCGGCTTGCCGCCAATGACACGGGCCAGCAATTCGGCCAGCTCCAGCGTCCGCTCGAACGGCTTTTCACTGCGGGCTTCCACGATGGCGCGCGCGGCGCGGCGCGAATGGCGCTCCTCGCCATAGACATAGAAGATCGCGGCCAGCTCTTCGGCATCGAGATTATTG
>CAZCEG010000507.1:0-1562 GCA_964497275.1 uncultured Oceanicaulis sp. | reverse complement strand
CATCGTCGCCCAGCCCTGCGCCCTGTAGCGCCGCAGTAACGGCCAGCATCTCGCGCATGCCCGGCCCGCCGGCAGGGCCTTCATAGCGAATGACCACGACATCACCCTTGGCGATGTCGCCCGCCTTCACGGCAGCAAAGCAGGCATCCTCGCTGTCGAAGACGCGTGCGGGGCCAGTGAATTTCAGCCTGTCATGGCCAGCCAGCTTGGCGACACAGCCCTCAGGCGCAAGATCGCCATAGAGAATGCCAAAGCCGCCGCGCGCCTTGATCGGCCGGCCTGCGCTGCGGATCACGTCCTGCCCGGGTGTCTCCGCTGCGTCGGCTACCAGCGCATAGAGGCTGTCGCCTGTGACGGTCGGCACATCCTTGATGAGCCCGGCTTCTTTCAGCCTGCGTCCCAGAAGCGCCGAGCCACCTGCAGCGGCCATGTCTGGCGCCATGTAGCGGCCGCCGGGCTTCAGGTCAGCGATCACCGGCGTGGACCGGGATATGCGGTCAAAATCGTCGATGGAAAACCCGCCGGGGCCAATGCCCGCCTCACGGGCAATTGCAACCAGATGCAGCACGGCATTGGTCGAGCCTGCCGTCGCGCTGACCGCAGCGGCAGCATTGGCAAGGCTTTGCGGTGTGATGAGCTGGCGGGCATTGCGGCCCTCGCGGAAGGCCTCGACCACCATCTCGCCTGCCCGCCGCGCTGCGTCAGCTTTGCGTGGATCGGTGGCGGGAATATCGTTCAGCCCCATCGGGGAGAGCCCGAGAAAGGTCAGCGCCAGCGCCATGGTATTGGCAGTGAACTGACCGCCGCACGCACCCGCGCCCGGACAGGCCGCCTTTTCAACTGCGATCAGTTCCTCTTCGGAGATACGTCCCGCCGCGCAGGCCCCAACAGCCTCGAATACGTCCTGAATGGTGATGTTCTTCTCGCCGATCCGCCCCGGCATGATAGAGCCGCCATAGAGTATGACACTTGGCAGGTCGAGGCGGGCCGCCGCCATGGCCGCTCCGGGCAGGGTCTTGTCGCAGCCGACGAGAAACAGCACCGCATCAAGACAGTGCCCACGCACGGCGAGCTCGGCGGAATCGGCCACACATTCCCGGCTCATCAGGCTGGCGCGCATGCCTTCAGTGCCCATCGAAATGCCGTCAGTGACGACGATGGTGTTGAAATCGACCGGCGTGCCGCCAGCCGCCCTGATGCCTTCGCGCGCATGGTCGGCGAGCGCAGCGAGGTGCATGTTGCAGGGCGTGACGCTGGTCCAGGTGTTGACTATGGCGATCATGGGCTTGGCCATCGCCGCATCGTCATAGCCCGCCGCACGGAGCATGGCGCGCGCAGGGGCGCGCGACGCGCCTTCCACAAGGGTGCGCGACGGCGAAGACTTCTGGCTCATGCGGGAACTCCGTGATGGGTCGCAAGCGGCGGAAAATGCGCGGTCAGCGCCCGGGACAGCGATGGCAGGTCCGGCTCCAGCGCGCGGCGTGCTGCCGGGCGTTTGAGCACCGCTTCCAAAGCTGGGCTCGGGATGACCGGACGCCCGGTCAGCGGCTCGACAATGTCGG
>CAZCEG010000506.1:0-1570 GCA_964497275.1 uncultured Oceanicaulis sp. | reverse complement strand
TCTCAAAGCCGAAAAGGAAGCCTCTGGCGGCCAGATGACCATTACGGTCGCCGGCTGCGTGGCGCAGGCAGAGGGCGCGGAGATCCAGCGCCGCGCTCCGGTCGTTGATCTGGTGGTCGGCCCGCAGACCTATCACCGCCTGCCCGAACTTATCGCAAAAGTGCACCGCGATCGCGGAGAGGCGCTCGACACCGAGTTTGAGGTCGAGGAGAAGTTCGATGCGCTGGCGGCGCCTAAACGCGTCGTCGAGGGCTATACGGCGTTTGTGACCGTGCAGGAGGGCTGCGACAAGTTCTGCACCTTCTGCGTGGTGCCCTACACGCGCGGCGCGGAATATTCGAGGCCTGCTGCCCAGATCACGGCAGAGGTGCGCGCGCTGGCAGCGCAGGGTGTGCGCGAGATCACTCTGCTGGGCCAGAACGTCAATGCGTATTCGGGCGAAGCACCTGCCGGCGAGGAAGCGGGCGGGCGCTGGGGGCTTGCCCGGCTGATCCGGCATCTCGCCATGATTGGCGGGATTGACCGCATCCGCTTCACCACCTCCCACCCCAATGACATGGATGAGGATCTGCTGGCCGCCTTCGCTGCGGAAGAAAAGCTGATGCCCTATCTGCACCTGCCGGTGCAGGCAGGCTCGGACCGCATCCTCAAAGCCATGAACCGCAAGCATACGGCGGCAGACTATATCGCCCTCATCGAGCGGCTGCGCACCCTGCGCCCCGATATCGCCCTGTCGGGGGATTTCATCGTCGGCTTCCCCGGCGAGCAGGAGAGCGATTTTGCCGACACGATGAAACTCGTCGAGACGGTGGGCTATGCCTCCGCCTTCTCGTTCAAATATTCGCGCCGTCCCGGCACGCCCGGCGCTGCCATGGCAGGTCAGGTGGACGAGGCCGTGAAGACGGAGCGTCTGGCGCGCCTGCAGGCCCTGCTCAATACCCAGCAGGAGGATTTCAACGCCTCAATGGTAGGCAGGCGCCTCTCTGTGCTCTTCGAGCGTGAGGGGCGCAATCCTGGCCAGCTGGCGGGCCGCAGCCCTTACCTGCAGGCTGTCCATTGCGATGGCCCCACAAGCCTGATCGGGCAGATTGCGGAGGTGGAGATCGTGTCCGCCTCGAAGAACGCGCTTGCCGCCCGCCTGACGCCGAAGGAAAGCCGCGCCGCGTGAGCCGATCTGCCAAACCCCGCCGCCCCGTAAAGGCCGGCCCTTCCGAAACGCTCCATTTTGACGATGCCGCCCATGTGCGCACATTGGCTGGCCCCGGCCATGCCAATCTGATCGCGCTGGAAAAGGAGCTGGGCGTCCACGTGGAAGCCCCCGGTGGCGGCCAGCTCATGCTGTCCGGCGGTGAGCGTCAGGCGCGCACCGATGCCAGCCGCGTCATCCATTCGCTTTATGCCCGCGCCGAAGCCGGGCTTGCGATCGAGCCTGAAACCGTGCGCGCGGCCTGCCGCATGGGCGATGAGCCGGTGGACGCGGACGACACGATCATCCGCGTGCCGCGCGGGGTCAGCTTTGCGGCCCGCACGGTCAATCAGGGCAATTATGTGCGCGCCCTGAAGGACGAGG
>CAZCEG010000505.1:0-1572 GCA_964497275.1 uncultured Oceanicaulis sp. | reverse complement strand
GCACCATCGGACCGGAACAGGGACCAGCGGTCCTTCCAGGTCGCCCAACCCCAGCTGTGCGGCGCGCGAAGAAACAGGGTGTCGCCCGGCGTATCGAAGGTCACCGGATACATGTAGCCGCACACGCTCAGCACCCGCGGGTCATCGACATAGGCGTCGAGCGCGTCATTCATGAAGGACAGGAAGCCGGGCGCGGTGGCCAGATCGTCCTCGAGCACGATCACCCGCCCGTACCGTTCGGTCAGCCCGGTGACGCCGTCGATGATGGATCGGGCCAGGCCCATGTTCGCATCGCGCTCGATCACCGTCACCTGGGCGAAGCCGGTCACCGTGCGCACATACGCCCGCACCTGCTCCACGAGTGGTGCCGCGGCCGGCGTGCGCGGTGCATCGGAAAAGATGAACAGCGGCGACTCCGCTGCCCCCTCGTTCGCGGCCAGCGCCTCGACGGTACGGCGCGTATGCTCGGGTCGGTTATAGACGAAGAGCGCGATCGGAGCGCGCGTCGTCACGCTTGGGAGAGGCAGCGGCGCATCCATAGTTCAGTACTCACCAGTCGATACACGTGATTGCCGCTGCCCTTGCGGCCCGAAGCATGCCGGTCGATCAGGCGCGCAAGTCCTGCGCTGTCGCAGTATCTGCGGATGCAGGCGTCGGGCGCCAGCAGCAGATCGCGCACGAAGCGCCCGTTGTCCTCCGCCATCCATCGCTCCACCGGCGTCGGATAGCCCTGCTTGTCCTTGCGGGCCGAGATTTCCGCCTGCCCCGCCTTCGACAGATAGCGTCTGAGCAGCCATTTTGTCTGCCCCTCGGCGATCTTGAACTTCGCGTCGCGGGCGAACAGCCACTCCACGAGCCGGTAATCCATGAACGGCAAGCGGGATTCCACGCCGTGCGCCATGCTGATCGCGTCGCCGTACTGCAGCAGCGCCGGAAGGATATTTCTCGAATGGTCCTGGAGCAACCGTGCCGTCAGCAGATCGTGACCGTCGGCCCGGCTGCCCGCCGGATGCAGCGGAGCGGCCCGGCCCTGCATGGATGCGCGGAAGGCCGGATCGAGTGCTGACGCCGCCCCGGCCAGCCCGCGGTTTGCCGTGATCAGCACCGGGAAGAGCTCACGCAGCAACCATCTGAACAGCACAGGCGCCGAGAAGGTCTGCGCGGATGTCCTGAAGGTACGGACCAGCGCGCTCAGGTCAGCGAACCCGCGCACGCCGCGCAGTTGCTGCAGCAGCGAGAGCGCCGCGTACTGAGGGTAGCCGCCCAGCGCCTCGTCCGCTCCCTGGCCTTCGAGCAGCACGTACACGCCCTGCTGACGCGCGGATTTCATCAGGTGCCACAGCGGATAGACCGCCGGAGAATAGCCCGGACTGTCCATGTGCCATGCGATGTCCAGCAGCGTGTCCAGCCAGGCCTGTTTCGGCGCTTCAACCTCCAGCGGTACGCTGCCGTAGGGGCGGGCCGCGGCGGCGGCCCAACGGGCCTCCCCTTTCTCGTTTCCGCCATAGACCGAGGTGAAGCACTGCAGCCCCTGCCCGGACAGGCGCTGAGCCGACGCGAGGATGGCGGTGG
>CAZCEG010000504.1:0-1575 GCA_964497275.1 uncultured Oceanicaulis sp. | reverse complement strand
GCAAATCCATGTTTTTCAGGATCACCGCATCTTCGCCATAGCCGGTCGCCGCGCCTTCAAGGCGCACCAGCGGATTGGCCATGCGGCGCTGGGCGGCCGGCAGATCAAAGGGCGCGACCGGGTCGTCGACCGAGGTGGCGACAGGCTGCATCTTCTCCAGCCGCTTGACGCGGGACTGGGCCTGCTTGGCCTTGCTGGCCTTGGCCTTGAAGCGGTCGACAAAGGCCTGCAGGCGGCGGCGCTCCTCCTCCTGCTTTTCAACGAGCTTCATGGTCAGGCGCTGACGCTCGGCGAGCTGTTTTTCAAACTGGTCGTAGCCGCCATCCCAGACGGTGAGCTTGGCGTCTTTGAGATGCGCGATCATATCGATCGAGGCGTTGAGCAGCCCCCGGTCGTGCGAGATCAGCAGCACGGCGCCCGGAAACTTCTGCAGATAGTTTTCCAGCCAGACCGCGCCTTCAAGGTCGAGATAGTTGGTCGGCTCGTCGAGCAAGAGAAGATCCGGCCGGGCAAAGAGGGTCGCTGCCAGCGCGGCGCGCATCCGCCAGCCGCCGGAGAAGTCTGAACAGGGGCGCTGCTGCTCTTCGTTGGAAAAGCCCAGCCCGGGCAGTATCGCGCCGGCGCGCGCTTCGTCGGAATGCGCGTCGATATCGGCCAGGCGCGTCTGGATGTCGGCGATGCGGTTGGGGTCGGTGGCGGTTTCCGCTTCGGCCAGCAGGCTCGCGCGCTCTATATCGGCGGCCAGCACGAAGTCTATGATGGAGACGGGCCCGCCCGGTGCCTCCTGCTCCACGCTGCCCATGCGCATGCCCGGCTGGATGCGGATATCGCCCGTTTCCGGGCTCGCCTCACCGCGTATCAGGCGCAGCAAGGTGGATTTGCCGGTGCCATTGCGCCCGACAAGGCCCATCTTGGTTTTCGCCGGCAGGAAGAGCGTTGCCTGATCGAACAGGATGCGCCCTTCAATGCGGTAGGTGAGATCGTTGATGTGCAGCATGGACCGCCGCGTAGCACGCCTTGTTAGCGGGTAAAAGCGCCGCTATAAGCCGCGCCAAACCCCACCTCCCCAACCATCACCCAAGGGACAACACACCATGGCGCTGCAACGCACCTTCTCCATCATCAAGCCCGACGCGACCAAGCGTAACCTCACCGGCAAGATCAACGCCATGATCGAGGATGCGGGCCTTCGCATCATCGCCCAGAAGCGCATCCACATGACGAAGGCGCAGGCCGAGACCTTCTACGGCGTGCACCGCGAGCGCCCCTTCTTCAACGATCTGGTGTCCTTCATGATTTCCGGCCCGGTCGTGGTGCAGGTGCTCGAAGGCGAAGACGCCGTTGCGAAATACCGCGCCGTCATGGGCGCCACCAACCCGGCCAATGCTGATGCAGGCACGATCCGCAAGGTGTTTGCCGAATCCATCGAAGCCAATTCCGTGCACGGCTCTGACGCCCCGGAAACGGCGGCGGAAGAAATCGCCTATTTCTTTGCCGGCCTGGAGCTGGTGGGCTAACCACTTCTCCTTCGCGAGACATGAAAAAGCCCGGCGGAAACGCCGGGCTTTTTTGTTG
>CAZCEG010000503.1:1121-1580 GCA_964497275.1 uncultured Oceanicaulis sp. | reverse complement strand
GGCTGAGCGGCATGAGGCCGGACGAACCGCCAGGGCCGCGTGAAAGGGACTACCTGCGCTGTCCGGCGGTGTCGTATCCCATCCGCCGCGACATGTGCCTGTCGCGGCAGGCCGAGGGCGGCCACCGGGAATGCCGGCGATGCCCGGAGCGCGGGCGCCAGCTTTCCCTGTTTGATTCCCCCCTTCAGATAGATGCGCCAGCGGCGCCCCGCCGGGGCCGGAAGCGGCGTCCGGCAAGCGCGGGTTGAGGGGCGGCGCCGACGCGACGGAGACTGGATGCGTGTTTTGCAACACACCCATGCCGCTTTGCTTCCGGCCTGTGGAGCAGGGGCGGTTCCGCCTTTATCTGCGTGCGGATTACAAGGACGCGCTGCTGGCGCTGCTTGAGCCGCTGGACACGCTGTGGGCGCGGCTGGAGCGCTCTACGCCCGTGGCGCGCGGACGGGGCAGCGTGGCGCT
>CAZCEG010000503.1:695-1111 GCA_964497275.1 uncultured Oceanicaulis sp. | reverse complement strand
GACGCCCGGCCGAGAGGAAGGGGTGGTGCTGAGGCGCTACGCTCACGGCGGCCTGCTGGGCCGGTTGTTTGGGCAGAGGTTCTGGCTGTCGGAAAGGCCCTTTGTGGAACTGGCGCTGACGGAGCGGGCGCGCGAGAGCGGCGTGGCTGTTCCTCTGCCGTTGGGCGTTGTGGTCGAGCGGCTGGCTTGGCCGGCGTGGCGCGCGGTCTTTTTGAGCGTTGAGGTCGCTGGCGCAGAGGACATGGTGCATTTCTGCTGCCGCATGGCTCAGGATCCGCCGGACGTTGCGGCGAAGGAGAAGCGGCTGGTGGTGCGGGAGGCAGCCAGGCAGGTGCGCGCGCTGCACGACGCTGGCATGGACCACGCGGATCTGCACTTGAAGAACATCCTTCTCGGACACGCCCGTGAGGGAGAGG
>CAZCEG010000503.1:0-685 GCA_964497275.1 uncultured Oceanicaulis sp. | reverse complement strand
CGGTGACGTTGATTGACTTGGACAAGGCGTGTGAGCGCGACCCGCAGGGGCTTGGTTTTCGCCTGAGGAACCTGATGCGTCTGGCCCGTTCCGCGCGCAAGTTGCGGGTGGCGCAGGCGGCGCTTGGGAGCATGGACCGGGTCAGGTTCCTGCGTGAGTATCTGCGTGGCATGGAGGACGGGGACAGGCTCAAGAAGCTCTGGGCGCCCATGCTGGCCCGGAGCGGCGCCTGGCATGAGAAGTGGTGGGCGGTGTCCGGCGCCAGGCGTGACTTGGTGGGAGACCGCCTGAGGTCCTGATCGCGCCCTCAAAGGCGGAACGGCGGCAAGCGGGCGATGCAGTGTTATCGGAAATGGGGAGTTCTATGGACCGTCCACGGATATCGGCCTGCGTCATTACGTTCAACGAAGAGGAGAACATCCGCGCCTGCCTGGAGAGCGTGGCTTGGGCGGATGAGATCGTGGTGGTGGATTCGTTCAGCACGGATCGAACCGTCGAGATCGCTGGGGAGTTCACCCAGGCGCTGCACAAGCGCGCCTGGAACGGCATCAATGAGCAGCGGCAGTTCTGCCTGGACAGGGCATCGTGTGAATGGGCTCTGTGTGTGGACGCTGACGAGCGGGTGACGCCTGAACTGCGCCGGGAGATCGAGGAGACGTTCGCCCGGGGCGAGCCGGATTGCGTG
>CAZCEG010000502.1:0-1590 GCA_964497275.1 uncultured Oceanicaulis sp. | reverse complement strand
GAAATGCGCCTGATTGCAAATGACAGCGCGATGGCTATCGACTTCGCGTTTGAAGTCACGCACGTCAGCGGCGACCGACTGGAAGAGCGTCCGGTGTTTACCGGCATGGCAGCGGCCCGCAACAGCAAGGGCGGCTTTGATGACAAATGCGCGAACAAGTGCTTTACCGCTGCGGAGAAGTATTTCACGCTGCATCTGTTCCGCATCCCCACCGGCGATTATGCGGACCCCGACGCGGATGAGGCCGCTGCGCCTGCGAAGCCCAAGCCCAAACCGGCAAGCAATGTCGCCAAGGCCGTTCCGCTGCCGGAAGCACCCGCCTCTATCACGGTCCCCATTGCGGAAGATGGGCAGTCATCCGACTGGGGCGCATGGGGCGGCGCGTTCAAGAATGCACTTGCCACGGCTAAGAGCGAGGCCGAGGTCAACGCATGGTGCGATACCAACGGCACTCAGCTTGCCGGAATGATGCAGCAGCGCCCGAAATGGCACGCCGCGCTGGTGGATGAGATTGAGGCCGCGCGCAACCGGTTCCGACCGAAGGGCGAGCCGAAAGACGATACGCCTTTCGATGACGCGCTGCCGGATCACATGCAGCACCCAGGCACCCCTGACACAACCGCACTGGACGCAGGCCAATGAGCGCATCACTGAACCGTGTAACCCTGATCGGCAACCTTGGCCGTGATCCCGAAATCCGTTCGATGCAGAACGGCAACCGCGTTGCCTCCTTCTCCCTCGCCGTCAGCGAGACATGGAAGGACCGCAGCGGCGAGCGCAAGGAAAGGACCGAGTGGATTCCTGTCGTGATCTTCAGCGATGGCCTTGTCAGTGTGGCGGAACAGTACCTTCGCAAGGGCAGCAAGTGCCTTGTGGAGGGCAAGTTCCAGACCCGCAAATGGACAGACCAGAGCGGGGCCGACCGCTACATGACGGAGGTCGTTATCCAGCAGTACGGCGGCGCGCTGATCCTGCTGGACGGCAAGCGGCAGGACAGGCCACCGGCCAATGAGTACGACCAGTCGCCGCCACAAGACCTTGACGACGCGGTTCCATTTTGAGGCTGACCGATGGCAAGCGATGTCCTCCTACTCAAACGCAACGGCAAGCTGGAAGCGTCTGACCCTATCAGCGCCGAAACGCTTGCCGGCATACGCGATGGCGAGCAGGTGCGATGCAAGATCGGCAGGGCGCGCAACGGCAAGCATCATCGGCTGTATTGGGTGCTGTTGACAACCGTTTGGGAGAACCAGGAAGCCTTCCCCACGGTGGAGCATCTGCACCGGGCCGTGAAGATCGCCACCGGGCTTTACGACGAATACACCATCGGCTGCAAGACAGTCATCGAACTGCGGTCCACCGACTTCGCCAGCATGAAACAGGATGAGTTCAGCGAGTACTACGACCGCGTTGTCCGGCTGATCTGCGAGCGCGTCATCCCCGGTATGAGCGACGAAGCGCTGAAGACCCAGGTACTCGACATCGTAGAGGGAAGGAGGGCTGCGTGATCCCCGCCCGCCGCAAGCCCCCTCGCTCCGGCATAGAGCGCGCACCATCGCGTGAGTGTGCAGCCCATCGGAAGTGGGTACG
>CAZCEG010000501.1:0-1603 GCA_964497275.1 uncultured Oceanicaulis sp. | reverse complement strand
GCCGCGTTTCTCAGCCTGCCTGACGGTGTCGGGATATTCGGCGCGGTTGTCGTCGGCATGATCACGGTCGCGATTGCTGGCAGCGCGCTGCATAGGCTGCACGGCGAGGTGAAGACAGGTCTCAATAACCGGCTGGCAGGCGTGTTCGGTCTCACCTATGCGGCAAAGCCAGCCTCTCCGGCCCATTTCGACAGCTTCCGCAGCCACGGGCTGGTGCCTCATCATGACCAGCGCAGCTTTGAGGATCATTTCCAGGGCGAGGCCTTTGGTGCGAGCTTCGAGCTTTATGAGGCCGAGCTGAAGCAGCGCCGCCGCACCGACAAGCGCACCTATTATGTCACCGTCTTTCGCGGCGTGCTGATCCGCATCGCCTTTCCGCGCACGATTGAAGGCGTGACCCTGATCACGCGCGATCAGGGCATTTTCAACGCGCTAAGCGGGCTGATGCGGTCTGCCAATGGCCGCAAGCTGGAGCGTATCGGGCTGGTTGATCCGAAATTCGAGCGGATTTTTGAAGTCTACGGCACCGATCAGGTGATGG
This sequence comes from uncultured Oceanicaulis sp., assembly GCA_964497275.1. GTDB lineage: Bacteria > Pseudomonadota > Alphaproteobacteria > Caulobacterales > Maricaulaceae > Glycocaulis. Next base: position 1,062 of record CAZCEG010000501.1, on the reverse strand, counting down.
CGCGCTATCTGATGACGCCCACTTTCATGGAGCGTGTGCTGGCGCTGGAAACTGCGCTGAAGGGCAAGAATGTGCGCGCGGTGTTTGATGAGGCGCTGCGCGACGGCTTCGGGCAGGGCGAGCTGCTACTGGCTGCCGAGACCGGAAACCTGTTCGAGCCGGGATCGCTTTTCAAACCGCTCAATGCGCGTGAGCGCGTGGAGACCCTTTACCGGGACTTTGAACTGGTCGAACAGATCATCGGCCTCATTCTCGAGCCGGAAAAGCTGCCGGGCGAAGGCTAGCCCTCGTACGGCGCAACCGAGCGCACCGCCATCGCGTAGGCGGCATCTGCCAGATCCGTGCTGACGCGCTGTATCTCCATACGCCCTTCTACCCAGACCGGGTCCCACAGCGCGTTGAAGCGGATGGGCTCTGCAGAGCGCAGATAGACGATCTGGTTGGGCGGGGGCGGGGGGTAGTGGATGCAGGCGCCGTGATAGGGCAGGAACAGGAACTCGCGCGCCTGGCCCCGCTCTGCATAATCCAGCGGCAGTATGTAGCCGGGCATACGCACGATCAGCCCGTCGAGATCTTCCACGACGTTGAAGGTGCCGATCTGCTCATCGCGGCGTGATTCAAACTGGCTCATCAGGGTGGGCGGCGCGCGGCCCTCTTCCAGTGCCAGCAGCATTTCCAGCTCACCATCGGGCAGCAGGTCGCGCCAGCTTACCAGCTCTGCCGGCGCGTTCGGATCAACCGCGAGATCGCCAATATCGGCTTCAACAGGCGCAGCCATGTCAACGCCATCGGGCGAGCAGGCCGCCAGCGTCAGGACGGCGGCAGCAGACAGCAAGATACTGGCAAGGCGCGGCATTCTTCAGCTCCCGGGTCAAATTCTGGTGCAATGGTAAACGCGGCAGACACGCTGTTTTAACGGGCTTGTGTCCATAGTGCCCCCTAGAACCGCAGAAAAATGCGGCTGGAGGGTGTGATATGGGGTTTGCCGAAACGCGCGCAATCGCGCGCGAGGAAGAAACTGCGCGGCGTGTACGTGAGACTGCGCGTCTTCTGATCACAAAA
>CAZCEG010000500.1:0-1603 GCA_964497275.1 uncultured Oceanicaulis sp. | reverse complement strand
GGCGGCCTGATGAACTTCTCGTCTGCGATCTTCTATTCGGAATATAGCGACCAGCAGGTCACCACCCAGGTTCCTGCACCTGGCGGTATTGCCAGCTTCGTGGACAATGTCGGCTCCTCGACCATTTACGGCGCCGAGTTCGAGGCCACGGTGTTCCTTGCAGACAATCTGACGGCCTTCGTGTCGCTGGGCTATCTGGAAGCCTCGTTCGACGAGTTCATCCGCTTCAATATCGGCACCGGCCAGTTTGAGAACATCTCTGATCTCGTGGTGTTCCAGAACGCGCCGCGCTGGTCTGGCTATCTGGGTGCCACCTGGACCAATCCGGTCTTTGGCGGCGAGCTGGCGGTCACCCCGTCGGTGGCCTTCCGCTCCAGCTATAACCAGTTCGAGTTCGCCAACCCGCTGCTCGATGAAGATGGCTACACGCTGGTTGACCTGAACGCCGTGTGGACGGCGCCGTCAGGCAACTGGTCGCTCAGCCTTGCCGGTCGTAACCTGACCGACGAGACCTACCGCATCGGTGGCTACAACTTCCCGGGCGCGCTGTTCGATAACTCGATCATCGCCTTCTATGGTCCGCCCCGGACCTACACGGCCACGATCAGCTTCCGCTACTAGGCGGGGGATGAAGACGCCGCCGGATGCTTTGCAGCTCCGGCGGCGTTTTTCTTTTGCGTGACCGCCATCGAGCGGCAAGATACGGCAAAACACGCGCCTGCTTCATGCAGGCCAAAAAGACCGATCTTCAGGGGGACTATCTGCACATGAGTGACACGCTGCCGGGCGCTCCGGGTGTTGCCGCGGCCACGACCGCGCCAAAGCCGGTATCGAACATCTATCGCCTCTACGTGATGGTGATGCTGTTCCTGGTCTATGCGTTCAACTTCCTCGACCGGCAGATCATTTCTATCCTCGCCATCCCGATCCGCGAGGAGCTGGGGCTGGATGACCGCCAGCTCGGCCTGCTCGGCGGCATCGCGTTTGCACTGCTCTATTCGGTGCTGGGCGTGCCAATCGCGTGGCTGGCAGACCGCACCAACCGCGTCTGGATCATCACCATTTCGCTAGGGATATGGAGCGGGTTCACCGCGCTTTGCGGCATGGCGCAGAATTTCTGGCAGCTCTTTGCTGCGCGCGTGGGCGTGGGCGTAGGCGAGGCAGGCGGTGTGGCACCGTCCTACTCCCTCATCGCCGACTATTTCCCGCCGCAGGCGCGCGCACGGGCACTTGCTTTCTATTCGCTTGGCATTCCGCTTGGCAGCGCGTTTGGCGTCATCGCAGGCGCGCAGATCGCCAGCGGCAATGTGGGCGAGGGCCTCGACTGGCGTTGGGCCTTCATCATTGTCGGCCTTGCAGGCGTGGTGCTGGCCCCGATCTTCCGCCTGAGCGTGCGCGAACCCGCGCGCGGCCAGCTTGATACGGTGAAGCTGGATGCCAAGGCGGCCAAGCCCAGCTTCTTTGCCGTCATCCGTGTGCTTTTGAAGAAGCCAAGGATGATGCCAGCGCTGCCGCCAATGATGAGGAGGCCGCCAAACATCCAGCCCGTGGTGACGAGATCGAGGCCGTAGGACCGGGCGAGGAAGCTCGGCACCCAGAAGAA
>CAZCEG010000499.1:0-1618 GCA_964497275.1 uncultured Oceanicaulis sp. | reverse complement strand
GGAAAAGCTGGCGCTTGCTGGCAAACTCCCGCTCGCGGGTGTCCTGGGTGACCAGCGTGTAGAAGTGAGCCATGTTGCCGTTGCTCTTCGGGCGCAGGATCCGGCCCAGGCGCTGGGCTTCCTCCTGGCGCGAGCCGAACGTGCCGGAGATCTGAATGGCCACCGACGCGTCGGGCAGATCGACCGAAAAGTTCGCGACCTTGCTGACGATCAGCACGTGGATGCGCCCCTCCTTGAAGTCGCGATAGATCTGTTCGCGGTCCTTGTTGGGCGTGCGGCCGGTGATGATCGGCGCGCCGAACTCGTCGGCGACTTTCTCGAGCTGGTCCAGGTACTGGCCAATGATCAGGATCCGGTCCTCGGGGTGGCGCGTAACGATGTGGCGCGCCAGCTCGATCTTGCGGTCGTTTTCCGAGGCGATGCGGAACTTGGCCTTGGAGTCGGCCACGGCATACTCGTGACGGATGTCGTCGGGCAGGCCGATGCGCATCTCGGTGCAAAGCGCCTGCGCGATCCAGCCCTGCTTCTCAAGCGTCTTCCATGGGATGTCGATCTTCTTGGGGCCGATCAGCGAGAACACATCGCTCTCGCGCCCGTCCTCGCGCAGCAGCGTGGCCGTCAGGCCCAGCCGGCGTTTGCCCTGGATGTTGGCCACCGCGCGGAAGACCGGGGCCGGCAGCAGGTGCACCTCGTCATAGACGATCAGGCCCCAGCTCTGCCGGTCGAACAGGTCCATGTGCACGAAGTCATCCTGCTTGCGCTTGCGGTAGGTCAGGATCTGATAGGTCGTGATCGTGATGGGGCGGATCTCTTTGATCTCGCCGCTATACTCGCCGATCTGATCGGGCGTCAGTTCGGTCTTGTCGAGTAGTTCGTCGCGCCACTGGCGCAGCGCGGTGATGTTGGTCACGACGATCAGCGTGTGCTGGCTGACGGCCTGCATGATGCCCACGCCGATGATGGTCTTGCCGGCGCCGCACGGCAGCACGAGCACGCCCGAGCCGCCCGTGGCCCGCCCATCCTGATAGAAAACCTTGACCGCCTCGGTCTGATAGGTCCGAAGGGCAAAGGGCTCGCCGCTCAGGGCGGTCGTGCGCAGGGCCAGGTCCATCCGCTCGCCATCGACGTAGCCGGCCATGTCTTCGACCGGCAGGTCCTTCTTGATGAGGGCCTGCTTGAGCGAGCCGCGCTCGACCGGCTTGACCGTGGCGCGTGTCTTGCTCAGCTTCTTCTCGAAGAATGGGCGGATCCGGTCGTCGGACCAAAGCTGTTCCATCAGGAGCGCGTCGTCGCACTCGAGCACCAGCATGTCGCCGTCGCGCACCAGGCGCAGGCGTCCATAGCGGCCGATATAATCCTTAATGTCGAATTCGATGTTTTGCGGAATCGGGTAGCGGCTAAACGCGCGCAGGCTGTCCAGGATCGCTTCGGCGCTCAGGCCCGCGCTGGCTGCGTTCCACAGCGACAGCGGCGAGATTCGATACGTATGATAATGCTCGGGCGAGCTGACGATTTCGGCGAAGGCGGCCAGGGCGTCACGCGCCGCTTCATAGAGCGGGTGATCGGTCTCCAGCAGCATCGTGCGGTCAGATTGAACAATCAGCGGTTTATCAGCGGG
>CAZCEG010000498.1:0-1618 GCA_964497275.1 uncultured Oceanicaulis sp. | reverse complement strand
CGTCGCCTCCGGCAGGCTGCGGACGGTCATCAGCCTGAACTCGTCGTTGGCATACGCTTCGTCGAAGCGCTCGGCATGGGCGGCAACGAAGCGCGCCAGATCGTCCGGGTGTTCGTAATCCATCTCGATCGCCAGCGGCCCGAGACCGATCATCAGATGGGACACCCGGTGGTCGCGGATCAGGCCCCACAACTCTTCGTCGCTGCGGTAACCGTAGGGCGAAATTCCGGTGCGTCCGGTGTAGAGAGCGACGGCGCGGGCGCGGCCGGACAGCACGACGGCATCCGGTGGTGTGCGCTCGCGCACCGCCTGCAGCAGACCTTGTGCCGCAGCGTTCGAGATACCCGGATCGATGGGCCCCCGCGGCGCATTCAGATGACCGGACAGTATCGCCAACAGCGCGGCGCCGCCCAGGGCTGCGCGGATCGCCCGCCAGGGCAGGGCGGGCCAGCGTCCGGCGCTCCAGCGCAGGCCCTCCCAGGCCCAGAACAGATAAAGCGGCAGCAGAGGCAGCACGTAGCGTTGCTGGATCATCGTGCCCACCCAGTACATGGCCAGCGGCACCATGTAGAGCGGTGCGAAGAACTCGATCACGCCGGGGCCGCGGCGCAGCCGGACCAGATAGCCGATCGCGGCGAACAGGCTTGCCGCGGCGAACAGCGCCGCCCGCAGCAGACGGTCGAAAGGTGCGGGCAGGCCGTTGTGGAACAGGATGGAAAGACTGAGCAGGTAGGCTTTCAGATTGCCGACGATGGTCTGCGCGTCGAAACGGATCAGGTTGGCGTAGCCATTGTCGACCTGCATCCACATCTTCTGCAGCACGGCCAGCGCCAGCCACAAGGCGCCCGATACGAGCAGCGTGCCGCTGAGGCGGCGGCGCGTCGTCAGTTCCCACAATGCAAGCGCGGGCAGGATGACGATGCCCACGCTGCGGGTGCCGTAAGCCAGCCAGGCGACCAGCCCGAGCAGCAGGCCGTGCAGCACGGCACGGCGATCCGGCAGCGCAGGTCCGCCGCCCCACCGTTCCGCCAGCCACAGCGCCAGCATCGTAAACAGCAGGAACAGTGCGTCCGGTCGCACTTCGTCGCGGAAACCGACGAAGAAGGGACTGAGCATGAAGGCGGCCGCGATGCCGAGGGCGGCGCGTCGGCCGGCATGGCGTGCGAGCAGCGGCACGCATGCGGCGATTGCAGCAGCCAGCGTGAGCACGCCGAACAGCTTCAGTACGTGGAGATCGTCGCCCCACAGCGCGAGCAGGGGGGCGATCAGCAGCGGATAGATGGGCGGGTAGGCGGTCGGCCCCGGAATCGCCCACGGGTTCGGAATGTAGCCGGTGTCGCCGTAAGGTCTGTACGCGAGGATGTTGTGCGCATGCGCGATGTACTGCGCGAAGTCGTCACTCCACTCGTGCCCGTCGCGCAGCAGGGGGGCGTGCAGGCCGATCGCCACGAGCACCAGCAGTGCGAGCAGCAGGCCCGCGCTGCGACGACCCGAGGCGGATTTCGAGACGACGCTCATGACGATACCGGCAGGTATTTGGGGCAGCGCTGCAGACCCGTGCGATGGAGCGCGTACTCTCCGAGCACCCCGAGGATGGCAAATCCGGTGCGCCAGATGT
>CAZCEG010000497.1:0-1626 GCA_964497275.1 uncultured Oceanicaulis sp. | reverse complement strand
CCGCCGTCAGCGTCGTCTTGCCATGGTCAACGTGACCAATCGTGCCCACGTTCACATGCGGCTTGTTACGCTCAAACTTTGCCTTGGCCATCGCGCCTTGTCCTCGTCGTAATCTAGTGGGGCGGCAGGGGTCGGCCCCTGCCCGGGGTGAACTGACGGCGCGGGATAGCGTTCGGAAAAGCACATGGCAAGGGGCTAAAGCGGCTTTCCGGATACAGGGCAACAGTTGCGTGCCGCGCAGCACTTGATCGAAATAACGGAGACATAACAGGCGATCAAATCCGCAGCTCGCAGAGCCCTCCTCATCGCAGCGCACATCCAAAGCGCAGGGTTGGCCGAAATTCAGATCGGCACAATGTCTGCGGCAATAGTCAGTCGTGGCTCGTCACCCCGGAAGGGTATCGTGCCGTGCCACATATATGACGGAAACAATGCAACAATACCTGGTTTTGGCTGTATGGCATGCTGACAAGCTAGGGCAGGCTCGGTCGGCACGCCCGGTTCGCCGAACTTCAACCAACCTTCCCTTCCGCCGAGTGCTGACCGCTCGGGCACCTCGATATAACATGCCGATGATAGCCACCCTTGTGAATGCACATGGTCCGCGTGAAAACCGCCCGGTCGCAGCCAGACAGACCATGCCCCTTGTATCTGCGAACGGCCCGAATTACGCGACCGAAGTGGCCCGTCGCCCCTGCCGATGTGGTCAAGATATGCGGCCACCGGTCCTGCAATTGCTTGGCGGAAACCTTGAATAGCGGGCGTGGGGATCAAAAGAATATCTGAGCGCTGACTTCCATGGCGCACCGACTGACCAAACGGATGTGATAGAAATGGATGAACGTTTTTTAGTTCAGCTGCGAGTTCCTCCAGATAATTGGCTAACGATGACCACCCAGCTGGCACCTCCAGCGGGTAGCATCGCACCATCGTCTCGTAATCATAAAGCTCATGAAAACGCGTATCGTTAACCAACCGCCATGCAGTGGCCTGCAGCGCTATCGCCAGCTGGCTCATTGGCCGCAAGGCAACAAGCTGCTCAACCAGGTCCGACGCCTCCTTTGCGTCCCCACACGCCAGATATGCGCAAACCAACGCTTCCATCGCGCCTGTATCGTCCGGCGCGTCGGCCAGCGCGGCTGCAGCAAGATGTCTGGACCGTTCGGGCCTACCCGCCCGTGCGTGCAGGTGAGCAGCGTATCTTCTCGCAAAAACATCTCTTGGAGCCCGGCTCAACAGCTGGTCGATTGTCTCGCAGGCTTCTGCAACGCGGTCCATGAACTCCAGCGCCTTCGCCTTGACAAAGTAAAATCCTGGCGTCTCCGGCTGCGCCTCTAAAGCTTTCTGCAACACCTCCAGCGAGCGTTCAGCGTCGGCAGTCAGCATCCACACTAATTGCGCACGCTCCAGTTGAGCCGGAATCATGCTGGGCTGGATGCTGAGAACATTGTCAAATGCCGCCAACGCGCCGTTATTATCGCCCGTATTCATAAGCGCACGCGCCAAAACGAGTTGCGTTTCGGGAGCTCTTAACCCCAAAGCCATTGCTCGCCTTGCCATCTTGGCGCTCTGGTCATGCAGCCCCGCGTCACCGAGGCAGGCAGCCAGATTATGAAGGGCGATAAT
>CAZCEG010000496.1:0-1631 GCA_964497275.1 uncultured Oceanicaulis sp. | reverse complement strand
GTACAGGCCTGACAGCTCCGGCAGGAGGTCGGTCTGGGCCGGGTCGCCGGTAACGACCATGGTGGAGTTCCACCCGAGCCGCGTCAGCAGCATTTTCAGCTGCCCGTAGGTGCAGTTCTGGGCCTCATCGACCACGATGAAGGCGTTGTTGAGCGTGCGCCCGCGCATATAGGCTATTGGAGCAATCTCGATCAGGCCTTCAGCCATCAGCGCTTTCAGGCGTTTGGGGCTCAGCCGGTCAGCCAGCGCGTCGTAGAGCGGGCGCAAATAGGGCGCGAGCTTCTCTTCCAGAGCGCCGGGCAGGAAGCCGATATGCTCGCCTGCCTCCACGGCAGGGCGCGAGAGCACGATGCGCCCGATCCGCCCGCTTTCCAGCGCCTCTACCGCCTTGGAGACCGCCAGATAGGTCTTGCCGGTGCCGGCAGGGCCCATGGCGAGGATAAGATTGTGCTGGTCGATGGCGTCCATCAGGCGCGCCTGACCGTCAGAGCGCGGCTTCACACTCTTGATGTAGCGCTGGTCCCGCATCGGATCAGTGTCGTCAGGTCGCCAGTTCGTGCCGGGGAAGAGGGCGCGGACCTTCTCTTCCTCATAGTGCTCGGCATTGAACCCGCCCTGACGGCGTTTCGCGGTGCGCTTGCTCATACTGGCGTCCTCCGGACAAGAAAAAACCCCTCACGCGGGAGTGCGTAAGGGGCGGAAAAATACAGGTCGCAAAGAGGGCCATCGACGGCGCAGTCCGCTGCCGGAACTGCCGGGTCCGGGATTGGGGGTGCCTCTGGCATACTGCCCAAGTCCTCCTTTCAGGTCAGACGCGAAGTCTGTGAGCCCTCACGCGGTCCGTGACGAACGCATGCCCGTCTCGAATCGCCTCAACAGTGTCATGGTAAGACACCTAACGGAGTGTTAGTCAGCCCGTCGCGGAAACTTCATGGAAGCGATGCGCATTCGTCACAGCCCGGACGGGCACAGCTGCTGCAAGGGAGAGCATGGATCATGGCCGTTTACGAACTCGATGGGGTGCGCCCGCTTGTGTCTGAAGGCGTGTGGGTCGCGCCGTCGGCCAGCGTGATCGGCCGGGTGAAGCTCGCGAAGAACGCCTCGGTCTGGTTCGGTGCGGTGCTGCGCGGCGATGTGGAAGATATCGAGATCGGCGAGGACACCAATATCCAGGACGGCGCGGTGATCCACGCCGATCCGGGCAAGCCTACCCGTCTGGGGCGCGGCATCACGGTTGGCCATCAGGCCATGCTGCATGGCTGCGAGATCGGCGATTACTCGCTGGTCGGCATTGGCGCGACGATCCTCAATGGCGCGAAGATCGGGAAGAACTGCCTCATCGGCGCACACGCGCTCATCACCGAAGGCAAGGAAATCCCTGACAACTCCATGGTGCTGGGCGCGCCGGGCAAGGTGGTGAAGACGCTGGAGGAGGGTATGGCGGAGATCTTCAAGGCCAGCGCCGATCACTACGTCGCCAACGCGCAGCGGTTTTCCAAGGGGCTGATCGAGATATAGGGAAGCTGGCTACGCTCCGGTTGCCTCTCCCCTTTTGCGGGGGAGCGATGCGTTGGCCCCTCCGCCGGGGTCCCGGCCCCCGAGCCGGGATCCATAACTATTTAGATAAAAAG
>CAZCEG010000495.1:0-1636 GCA_964497275.1 uncultured Oceanicaulis sp. | reverse complement strand
CCCTTCAAGGCTGGAAAGGGAAGCCTCCACCGCATCGCCCACCGCCTTGATGGTGCCATCCCGGTCACGATGGGCACCGCCCACCGGCTCCTGGATGATGCCGTCAATGATCTTCAGCTGGATCAGGTCCTGCGCGGTGATCTTCATGGCGATGGCTGCGTCGCGGGCCTTTGCGCCATCACGCCACAGGATCGAGGCACACCCTTCCGGGCTGATCACCGAATAGATGGAATGCTCCAGCATCAGCACGGTGTTGGCGGACGCCAGCGCCACCGCACCGCCCGATCCGCCTTCGCCCGTTATGACGGAGATGAGCGGCGTGCCCAGCGTCAGGCAGCGCTCTGTGGAGCGGGCAATGGCTTCGGACTGGCCGCGCTCTTCCGCGCCAACGCCCGGATACGCGCCAGCCGTGTCCACGAAGGTCAGGACGGGCAGGCCGAACTTGTCAGCCATGTCCATCAGGCGCACTGCCTTGCGATAGCCTTCAGGGCGCGCCATGCCGAAATTATGCTTCAGGCGGGTCTGGGTATCATTGCCCTTCTCATGGCCCATGACGACCACGGCGCGGCCCCGGAAGCGGCCAAGCCCGCCGACAATGGCATGATCCTCGCCAAAGCGCCGGTCGCCGGACAGCTCCTCGAAATCGGTGATAAGGCCCGCAAGATAATCTTTCAGGTGCGGGCGCTCAGGATGGCGCGCGACCATGGTTTTGCGCCAGGGATCGAGCTTGGCGTAGAGCTGCTTGAGCTGCTCGGCCGATTTCTGGCGCAGCTTGGCAACCTCGTCGGCGACATCGGGGGCATCTTCCCCGTTCTTCTCGGAGACGGACTGAAGCTCTTCAATCTTGGCGTCGAGTTCGGCGATCGGGCGCTCGAAATCGAGATAGGTGCGCGTGGGATTGGACATGAAACCCTTACTGGTTGGCCGGTCCACCCTGCCGGGACCGAAGGCGCAAACTAGCCGCCCCGTCCGGCACTCACAAGCTGGCTGTCAGCCGCGGTTCAGCGGATGGGCGTCTTCCATCAGCGCCTTCAGGCGCGCTTCCAGCACATGGGTATAGATTTCCGTGGTCGAGACATCGGCATGGCCGAGCAATGTCTGCAGGCTGCGCAGGTCCGCCCCATTGGCCAGAAGATGGGTCGCAAAAGCGTGGCGCAGCACGTGGGGAGAGACGCGCGCAGGGTCGATGCCTGCCTTCACGGCAAGGTCCTGCAGCATCTGGGCGAAGCGTTCGCGCGTCAGATGCCCCTCTTTTGCGGTGGAGGACGGGAAGAGATAGCGCTCCGCCCGGCTGCGCAAGGGCGAGACCTTTGAGGGGAGGAAATCCTCACGCACCTCTTTCCAGGCGGCCACGGCATCGAGCGCAGACGGGGTGAGCGGCACGATGCGGTCCTTGCTGCCCTTGCCGGTGACCACGAGATAGCGCTCCGCCCGCGAGAACGCCGCCAGAGGCAAGGTTACAAGCTCGCTGACCCGCAAGCCCCCTGAATACAAGAGCTCCAGAAGCGCGACGAGACGCAGTCCGGCAGGTCCGTCAATGCCTTCGGCGGTGTCAAAAAGCCGGCTCACCTCGTCTTCAGATAGCACTTTGGGCAGGGCACGCGCGCGCTTTGGCCCCTTCATGCCCGCAGTGGGG
>CAZCEG010000494.1:0-1668 GCA_964497275.1 uncultured Oceanicaulis sp. | reverse complement strand
GCGGACCGTTCGACCTCGAACGGCCCATGCCGGAGGAGATTCGCCAGAACGTGATGGCCGCCTACGGCATGGATCAGCCGCTCTGGAAGCAGTACAAAGATTATCTGTCCGCCCTGTCGCGCGGTGATCTGGGCCCCTCCTTGCGGTTCCGCGACAAGACGGTTTCCGACATCATCGTGGAGGGCTTTCCGGTCTCTGCCGTGATCGGCGCCTTGTCCCTCTCGCTAGCCGTGCTGATCGGCACCTTCATGGGGTCGATAGCGGCCCTGAGACAGAACAGCGCCGCCGACTACACGGTGGTGGGCATATCAACGATAGGCATTGTCATTCCGCCCTTTGTGATGGGGCCGATCCTGGCCCTGCTGATCGGTCTGCACTGGGGCCTGCTGCCAACCGGCGGGCTTGATCCACGCTATGGCATGACCTTCGACCGGCTTGTCCTGCCAGTCGTGACGCTGGCCCTGCCGCAGATCGCCATCATTTCGCGCCTGATGCGGGCCTCCATGATCGAGGTCCTGCGCTCCAACTATGTGCGCACCGCAAAGGCCAAGGGCCTGCCTGCGCTCAGCGTGATCGTGCGCCACGCCCTGCGCAGCGCCGTGCTGCCGCTGGTCAGCTATCTGGGGCCTGCTGCAGCGGCGCTGCTGACGGGCTCCATCGTCATCGAGCAGGTCTTCCAGCTGCCCGGCATCGGGCGTCAGTTCGTGCAGGCCGCGCTGCAGCGCGACTACACCGTGGTGATGGGCGTGGTGATTCTCTATGCGAGCCTGATCATCGTCCTGAACCTGATTGCTGACCTGCTCTACGCGGCGCTCAATCCGAAAGTGAAGTACGACTGATGGCTTTCTCCGCTCCCCCCACCGAAAAGGCCGAGCTGATGGAGCGCTCCGTCATCAAGGGGCGTTCGCTCTGGGACGATGCGCGCACGCGCCTTTTGCGCAACCGGGCGGCCGTGGCGAGCCTGATCCTGCTGGGTGTGCTGACACTGCTGGCCTTTATCGGCCCGCTTTTGTGGGTGCACGATTCCAGCTTCATCTATCGTGACCGGGTGCAGATCCCGCCGGGCTGGGAAAATCTCCACCTGTTCGGCACCGACGCGCAGGGGCGCGATCTGCTCGCACGGACGCTTGTGGGCCTGCGCATGTCGCTGATGGTGGGTGTCGTCGCAACGGCGGTGTCGCTGGTGATCGGTGTGCTATGGGGCGCCACGGCCGGCTTTATCGGCGGGCGCGTCGACCAGATCATGATGCGCATCGTGGACGTGCTCTACTCGCTGCCCTTCATCTTCTTCGTCATCATCCTGATGGTGGTGTTCGGACGGAACATCATCCTCATCTTCGTCGCCATCGGGGCGGTGGAATGGCTGACCATGGCGCGCATCGTGCGCGGGCAGACCATTGCGCTGAAGAACATGGAGTTTGTCGAAGCGGCGCAGGCCGCTGGCGTGGGCCGTCTCTCCATCATCCGCCGCCATATCGTGCCCAACGTGCTGGGCCCTGTGGTGGTCTATGTGACGCTGACCATTCCGGCGGTGATCCTGGCAGAAAGCTTCCTCAGCTTCCTGGGTCTAGGCGTGCAGGAGCCGCTGACCTCGCTCGGCAATCTCATCGCCAATGGCGCACGCGACATGGAAGTCGCGCCGTGGACGCTGATCGTCCCTGCGCTGAC
>CAZCEG010000493.1:0-1669 GCA_964497275.1 uncultured Oceanicaulis sp. | reverse complement strand
CCACTGCCCGCAAGCGCGCGCAGTGACTGGAACGACCTCGACAGGCACAGCCTTCTCTCACGCCTGACCGATATTCATGACCGCTATTCGGTCATGAATTTCCGGCCGGCGGCGCAGGAACGCTAGCCCTTCAGCACCTCTACCAGCGTCTTGCCAAGGCGGGCCGGGCTGTCGGAGACAGTGATCCCGGCCGATTTCATCGCCTCGATCTTGCTCTCCGCATCGCCCTTGCCGCCGGCGACGATCGCGCCTGCGTGACCCATGGTGCGGCCCTTGGGGGCTGTACGCCCGGCGATGAAGCCGACCATAGGCTTCTTGCGGCCCTTCTTCGCCTCGTCGCGCAGGAACTGGGCCGCTTCCTCCTCGGCAGAGCCGCCGATCTCGCCGATCATGATGATGGACTTGGTCTCATCGTCAGCCAGGAACATTTCCAGGATGTCGATGAACTCGGTGCCCTTCACCGGATCGCCGCCAATGCCGACGGCCGTCGTCTGGCCAAGGCCTTCGGCGGTTGTCTGGAACACGGCCTCATAGGTCAGCGTGCCCGAACGCGACACCACGCCCACAGAGCCCTTCTTGAAGATGGAGCCCGGCATGATGCCGATCTTGCACTCTTCAGGGGTGAGGACGCCCGGGCAGTTGGGCCCCAGCAGGCGCGAACTGGAGCGGTCGAGGCGCGCTTTCACCTTGACCATGTCCATGACCGGAATGCCTTCGGTGATGCACACGATCAGCTCGATGCCCGCATCGATGGCCTCGATGATGGCCGCGCCTGCGCCAGCTGGCGGCACATAGACCACGGAGGCATTGGCGCCGGTGCGCTCCTTGCCTTCGGCGACCGAGGCAAAGATCGGCAGCGAAGCCGCGCCGTCCAGCCCGCTCGTCCAGCTCTCGCCGCCCTTTTTCGGGTGGATGCCGCCGACCATGCGGGTGCCGTAATAGGCGAGCGCCTGCTCGGTGTGGAAGGTGCCGGTCTTGCCGGTCAGGCCCTGAACGAGAACCTTGGTATCTTTGTTTACGAGTACGGACATGGAGAGAGCCTTTGTCTAAGCGAGGAAATCTTCGATGAAGGGGTTACAGACCCTGACCGGGCCATACATCTGCCCGTGATTGAGGTCTTCGGAATAGACGATGTCGAGGCCGGACATTTCAGCCGCGCGAAGGATAAGCGCGTCCCAGTGGGAGATCTGGAAGCGCTGAGCCGTATCGAGCGCCGCGATGACATCGGCGGGCTCGACGGCAAGAACCGTTTCCTGCGCTACCATATCGACCCACCGCCGCGCCTCTACAGGCGCGAACTTCAGCTTCCCGAGAAGGGAGGCGTAGATTTCCATCAGGACCTGAGTCGAGATGACAATCCGGCGGGACTGCAGCAAGCGGCGCGCCGTCTCGCGTTTCGCCATATCGCCGCCACTCGCCGCGTAGAAGATGATATTGGTATCAAAGAAGGCCGCGTTCACGCAGAACCTCGTTGTAAAGTTCTTCGCGGTCGAATTTCACGCCTTCGCTGACTTCAGGGCCATTGCGGGTATTGCCGGTTTCGCGAAAGAAGGCAGCCCAGGCGTCGGCACGCCTGGCGGCATCGCCTTCCCGGCGCACTTCGCGCTCCAGAAATTCGCGCACCATCGCATTGACACTGGTGCGCCTTATGGCGGCGATAATCCGGGCC
>CAZCEG010000492.1:1233-1679 GCA_964497275.1 uncultured Oceanicaulis sp. | reverse complement strand
CGCAGAGCGGTGCCAATCAGGCCGAGCTGCCCAAAGATGCGGGCGATGCGACGCTCGCCCGCTTTGACCGCTTCCGCAATGCGAGCGGTGGCACGCCGACCGCGAAGCTGCGCCTCGACATGCAGCGCGCCATGCAGGAAAACTGCGCCGTCTTCCGCACGCAGGACGTGCTGGACGAGGGGGTGGAGCGCATCGCCAAAGTGGTGTCTGGCTCTGCCGATATCGCCATCAAAGACCGCTCCATGATCTGGAATACGGATCTTGTGGAGGCGCTCGAGTTCGACAATCTGGTGGCGCAGGCCGCTGTGACGGTGAACTCGGCAGCGGCGCGCACCGAGAGCCGCGGCGCGCACGCCCGCGAGGACTTCCCCGAGCGCGACGACAAGCAATGGATGAAGCATACGCTGGCCTGGTATGACGAAAAGACCGGCAAGGTCACGCTCGGT
>CAZCEG010000492.1:0-1223 GCA_964497275.1 uncultured Oceanicaulis sp. | reverse complement strand
TGACCGTCCGGTGCACGAATACACGCTCTCCAACGACATCGCCTATATCGAGCCCAAGGCTCGGGTGTATTAGAGTGATGGGCAGCGCCTGGCGTGTAACATTTGCCATCAGCGTTGCCTCCGCAGCGATGACCGCCTGCAGCTTTTACGATTTTGAAGAACATGCCATCAGCGAGACCATGTCCTTGTGTGCCGTTGATACTCACGCACAAATGCAATTGTGCCGGAACCTCGGCAGAGGATCGTTTCTCGGTCTGCTTGGGCCAACAGCCGTTTCAGCAGGGGCCAGCGTTTCTCATGCAAGTGTAAGAATCTGCTCCGACGGGAGCGCATCTCGCTATTACTCGGTGAGCATTCCCGGTGACACTGTCGAAGACCCGGTGATTGAGGGGCCGGTCACCGAGGAACAGTTCGAAGCGCTGGCGCAATCCGATCCCGAACGATGGCCGGTCCACTCACTACACCTTGCAGAACTCGAAAGCCGATACTGCAGCTAGGTCACACTTAGAATTTCGCGCATACGCGCGCCTCCACTGGGAGCATTGTCATGGTTCAACTCACGCTGCCGAAAAACTCGCAAGTCAAAAAAGGCAAGGCCTGGCCGAAGCCGCAAGTAGCGACCAACACTCGCGCCTTCAAGGTCTACCGCTATGACCCCGATACGGGCGAGAACCCGCGCTGGGACACCTATGAGGTGGACATGGACAGATGCGGGCCGATGGTGCTGGACGCGCTGTTCTTCATCAAGAACGAGATCGATTCGACCCTCGCCTTCCGCCGCTCCTGCCGGGAGGGTATCTGCGGTTCCTGCTCGATGAATATTGGCGGGCGCAATACCATCGCCTGCACCGCTGCCATTGATGACTACAAGGGCACGGTGACGATCTCGCCGCTGCCGCACCAGCCGGTGATCAAGGACCTCGTTCCGGATCTGACCAATTTCTATGCCCAGCTGACCAGCATCAAACCCTATCTGCAGACCGCCACGCCGACGCCCCAGACCGAATGGCGCCAGTCGATCGAGGACCGCGAGAAGCTGGACGGGCTTTACGAGTGCATATTGTGCGCCTCGTGCTCGACGGCCTGCCCGTCCTACTGGTGGAACTCGGACAAGTATCTGGGTCCGGCCGCGCTCCTGCAGGCCTATCGCTGGATCGCCGACAGCCGCGATGAAGCCACCGGCGAGCGGCTCGATGATCTGGAAGACCCGTTCAAGCTCTATC
>CAZCEG010000491.1:0-1691 GCA_964497275.1 uncultured Oceanicaulis sp. | reverse complement strand
GTCCCTCGTCGGCAAGGATTCCGATGACGGATCTTATGTCATAAACACGCTTTCTGTTGTCCGGAATGACATGGCGAAGGAAGCGCTGATCGCCCGCCATCCCGCCTTCGCAGTCACCCTGAAAATAGGACAAGACCTGCCGAGCCTTTTCCGTCGCGTCTTCTTCATTGTCTGCGAGAATATCAACAAGACCATTTTGGGCCTGAACCGGCGCAGGCCCTAGCTCTTTCGGACCAAATGAACCTAACCCGCCTGCCTCCACCATGGCTGGTCCACCCAAACCGATCCAGGAATTGCGCGCCGCGATCCGGATATCACAAGCCCCGTAAATTGCCGCATTTCCGGCAAAGCAGAACCCCGCATTCACACCTATGCGCGGTGCACGAAGTCTCGCAAACTCATGGAAGGTCGTGATATTAAGGGCGCTGCTGACAATGTGTGCAAAATCATCGTCATTCGGTCGACCGCCGCCGCCTTCGGTATAATATACGATAGGCAGGCTCTGTTCATGTGCGACTTCTATTAGACGATCCGATTTCTTGTGCCCGAAGATACCCTGCGTACCGGCCATGACCGTGGCGTCATAGGCGAGGACCGCGGTACGGGCACGCTCACCAAATCTATCGCCGTTGATAGTGCCTATGCCTGTAACAATGCCATCCGCCGGCGATGTTCTGACAAGATCACCCACCCCCCGCTTGCGTCTCTGCCCTGCGATGACCAACTGACCATATTCGACGAAGGAGCCAGGATCGCAAAGATCAGCAACATTCTCGCGTGCCGTTCGCTGCCCCCTGGAGCGCCGGCGCTTGACCGCATCCGGCCGGGCTTCATCCAAGGTCAGTGAGATACGATCACGGAGCTGTTCGAGATCAGGCCGGATGTAATCAGGATCGACAGAAGTCGCCTCTACGCTTTCAGCCCCCCCTCTTTCATACTCCTCCACAAGAAGGATCGGCTGATGTGCTCCGACAACATCACCCGGCTTGGAAAGCACACGAAGGACACGGCCAGCGGTACCCGCTTTCACCTCATGCTGCATTTTCATTGCCTCAATGATGGCCAGTTCATCCCCCGCGGAAAACGTATCTCCCTCTGACACAGCAATGGATGTAATCGCCGACTGTATAGGCGTCAGGACCGGGACCGCCCCTTCCGGGAAATCTTCCTTTTCCTGCTTGAGCCCCTCTTCCGGAGAAGTAACGCCCTCGAAATACCTCGTCCGTGAACTCGCTCCTTCCGATGACAATGTCTGGATCAATTCACCGGCTCGCCGCACCGAACACGTCCAGTCGCGTATATCGGCTGACGTCAGTAGAGCGTTTAGCAGGTCTGCATTGGTTTCGACACCTGCAATATGAAACTCCTCAAGGGCACGACGCCCCTTTTCAAGGACTGCCCTGAAATCACTTGCCTTGGAATGGACGATCAGTTTTGCGAGCAGTGAGTCGAAATTCGGATTTGTCCGATACCCGCTGTATCCATAAGTATCGACACGAACACCGGGACCGCCTGGAGGCTGAAAGGCGGTCAGCACACCCCCATTCGGAATGATTTCCCCCTGGTCGGACACCGTCTCGCTGGCGATGCTGAGCGCGCAGAACGCCGGCATCCTGGTCTCGGCTTCGGCCGGCAACTCGGGCCCGGCTGCCAACACCCTGGGCCATCGCGAGCCGTGGACGATGACGGTG
>CAZCEG010000490.1:519-1698 GCA_964497275.1 uncultured Oceanicaulis sp. | reverse complement strand
GGAGCCGGTATTCAGCGCCTTGCGCAAGCGCCCTACATGGACGTCCACGGTGCGGGCCTCGACATACACATCCGACCCCCAGACCGCATCGAGCAATTGCTCGCGCGAGAACACCCGGCCGGGATGCTGCATGAAATAGGCCAGCAAGCGGAACTCGGTCGGGCCAAGATGGACGTCCTTGCCGCCGCGCGTGACCCTGTGAGCCACCCGGTCAATCGTGATGTCGCCGACGGCAACCGTGTCATCAGCGAGACCCGGACGGATACGCCGCAGGACCGCGCGTACGCGCGCGAACAGCTCCTTCATGAGGAAGGGCTTGATGATGTAATCGTCTGCGCCTGTATCAAGGCCGCGGATCCGGTCGGCTTCCTCGCCGCGCGCGGTCAGCATGATGATCGGGATGTTGCGGGTGTCCTGCACGCTGCGCAGGCGGCGGCACACCTCGATGCCCGACACCTTCGGCAACATCCAGTCCAGGAGGATCACGTCGGGCTGGCGTTCCTCAACGAGGATCATCGCCTCCTCGCCATCGGCAGCGACGGTGACGCGAAACCCCTCCTTCTTCAGATTGTACTGAAGAAGCTCGGCCAGAGCGTCCTCATCCTCGACCACCAGAACATGCGGTTGCATGGCACGTTACTCCGTCAATCACGGCGTGGCGGGAAACGCGCCCTTCGGCCTGTCGGCCAGAAGTTCGGTTCCCGTCACGGCATAGTGGACCACTTCGGCGATATTGGTGGCGTGATCGCCCACCCGTTCCAGATTCTTCGCGATGAACAGAAGATGCGCGCCCGGCCCGATGAGCTGGGGGTCTTCGGTCATGCAGGTCAGCAATTCGCGAAAGAGCGTGTTGTAATGCTCGTCGACATCATCATCGCGCGACCACACACCGACCGCGCCATCGACCTCGCCACTGGTATAGGCATCGAGCACCTCATGCAGGTGGCCCTGCACCAGGCGGCCCATGCGCTCCACAGACTTGGCAAGCGCCAGCGGCTCCACCTCGTTCAGCGCACGGGTACGCCGGGCAATATTCTTGGCAAGGTCGCCAATGCGCTCCAGATCAGCCGTGATCTTCAGCGCCGCAATACAGACGCGCAAGTCGGAGGCCAGAGGCTGGCGCAGCGCCAGCAGGCGGATGATCTGGCGCTCGATATCGCGCTGCTGGGTGTCGAGACT
>CAZCEG010000490.1:0-509 GCA_964497275.1 uncultured Oceanicaulis sp. | reverse complement strand
GGCGTCGATGGAGTCGGAGATCAGGCTCTCGGCGAGCCCGCCCATGGTCGCGACGCTGGCCGTGAGCTGTTCCAGCTCCTCGGAGAACGCCCTGACGATGTGATGACCCGGTATCGGATTGGTCATGGCTACTGCCTTTCAGAGGCCCGGATGGCCCCACATGATGTGTGCGCGCGCCTCACCCGAACCGCCCCGTAATGTAGTCCTGGGTGCGGCGGTCGCGCGGATTGGTGAAAATTTCTTCCGTGGGCCCGTACTCAACGAGGTGGCCCAGATGGAAAAACGCCGTCATCTGCGATACGCGCGCAGCCTGCGCCATGGAGTGCGTAACGATGATGAGGCAGTAGTTTTCGCGCAGCTCGTCAATCAGCTCCTCAATGCGCGCGGTGGCAATCGGATCCAGCGCCGAGCACGGCTCGTCCATCAGGATCACTTCCGGGTTCACCGCGATGGCGCGCGCGATAACGAGGCGCTGCTGCTGCCCGCCGGGAACTCGCTTTCCGGCGGGC
>CAZCEG010000489.1:0-1698 GCA_964497275.1 uncultured Oceanicaulis sp. | reverse complement strand
CCCCAATCCTTACGATGTGATTGATGTTGACGGTGGAATGGCTCGCAACGGGGATTCCACCTTTTGCTGAAGTGCGTATGGAGGGGAATCATCGCTTCAGACCTTGATCTCCGAGGGGAACAGCCCGTTTGGCCATCTGCGGGCCGCCCTCCGACCACGCTACGCCACGCCGGCGAGCTTTTGACCCGCCGCTTGGGAGAGGAAAATCCGTGGGGCCGGTCAACCCGTGGCCGCCGACAATCGCGGACGGCCCGGCGCGTGGGCCGGCCACACCCGCCGGGCCCAGCGTTGCCACCAACTCAACCACGCTCCGGGCACCAGGACCCGGGCCACCCATTGCCGGGAACGCTGGTTCAACCGGCCGGGCAGCATCACCAGCTTCTTGAGCAGTGTCTTCACCCGCCAGCTTTGGCACTCATCGCTCAAGTCCAGCAGCTTGATCGCCACCATCAGGTCATAGGCCAGGGCCGCGATCAGGTAGTAAATCTGGTTGGCGATCAACGCCGAACACGGGGGCCGGTGCAAATCCAGCCCGTTCAACACTTCACTGAACAACTGCTCCTTCTCGCCCTTCAAATGATGCCGCTCGCCCACCCCGGCCGCGTCCGACTGGGCCTCGTCGCAGGCGATGAAGCCGTAACGGTCGAACAGTCCGTCCCGCCGCCGACTCACCGCATACAACTGCGCGGTGCTCCGTCCCTCGGGCTGGTGGCGCAGGAAGGCATGCTGCGTGTCCCCCGTTGGCTTCCACGCCAAGGCTGGCAGCGCTTGCGCCGTGCGCTCCAGCGGGCCGGTCCACTTGTTGTAGCTCACCGTGTAGTGCCAGCCCTCGGCGGCGATGGCATTCAAGTAGACGCCCGCGCTGCTGCCGCTGTCGGCGTAGAAGTGCGCGGCCAGGCCTTGCCACAGGCAACGATTGCGGTGGAGCATCGGCAGGAGTTGATCGCTCACATCCTTGGGACTGCCCAGGTGGCTGTCACAAAGCAGCGGCCCCACCCAAAGCGTCTGCCACGAAAGCGCCAAGTCGCCGTTGTAATTGATCGCCGCCCCCTCGAACTTTTTGCCGCTGACCTCCAGTTGCGTGTCATCAAAGAACACTTCGCGCTGCCCGGCGTGCAGCAACCGCCTCGGTTCGGCCTGCTGCCAGACCCAAGTAACGAACTCCTGCAGCAGTTGCCGCAAGGCCGCAACGCTTGCGTCCGACTGCTCGCGCAGCCACTCGCCGACCTGGGTCTGGTCGGCGAACTTCTTGACGCCAAAGACTTCCCGCGCCAGCGGATCGTCATTGAGCGCCTCGCTGTCGGACAAGCAGCCTCCGCCCGAGCAGAGCGCGTAGATCACCTGGCCAACGATGACCTCCGGACCAAAGCCGCGCTTCTGGTCCTTGCGCGGGTCCAGAGCGGGAAGTTTGCGCAGCTTGTTCCAGAGATCAAACCGCCGGGCCAGGGCCTCGACTGCCACGATCCCGGCGTGGATGGAATGATCCGTGTTGGCAACAAACTGGAGCTTGAGCCGGGTCTCTTTCTTGGTGATGGCTGCCATACGTTTTCAGACAAAACGCACCGAAATATATTCACCACTATTTGCAAGCTTTTACCTCACTCGTAAGGATCGGGGGGGCCGGACGGCTTTTCTGCCAGTTGACACGCGTCAAACCGCTTTGAAATGCGTGATGCCACCATGCGAGCGATCAACGGT
>CAZCEG010000488.1:0-1705 GCA_964497275.1 uncultured Oceanicaulis sp. | reverse complement strand
GGAGAGCTCCTCAAACAGGGTCTCTTCCGCCTTGGCATCCGCCGTGGAGACGAAGTCGGCAGGGCCTTTTTTCGACACCTGCAGCTGTTCGATCTCGCCAAAATCACGCGCAAGCTTGCGGCCGGCCTTGCGGACAGCGGCCGTCATCACCTGCATCAGGGGAGAAACCTGCGCCAAATCAGAAGCTTCCCATTTCCGCACGGCGGACATAGGAGCCATCTTCGGTCGCCACCACCACACGCTCGCCCACGCCCACGAAGGGCGGCACGGCAGAGCGGATATTGCCGGTGAGGATGGCAGGCTTGTAGGAGTTTGCCGCCGTCTGGCCTTTGACGACCGGCTCGGTGTCGATCACTTCCAGCTCGACATGCTGGGGCAGGTCGATACCGATCGGCTTGTCCTCATAGAGCTCGACCACGACCATCATGCCGTCGGTCAGATAAGCTGCGCGCTCTTCGCCGACGAAATCGATGTGCAGCGAAATCTGCTCATAGGTCTCGGTGTTCATGAACACCAGCATCTCGCCCTCGGCGTAGAGATACTGATAGTCGCGCTGGTCAAGGCGCACACGCTCCACCTTGTCGGCAGACCGGAAGCGCTCATTGAGCTTGCGCCCATCAAGGATGTTCTTCAGCTCTACCTGAGCAAATGCGCCGCCCTTGCCCGGCTTCACATGGTCAGCCTTCACCGCGGTCCACAGCGTGTCCTGGTGTTTGATCACCATGCCCGGCTTGATTTCGTTACCGTTGATTTTCATGTGCGAGTGTCAGTCCTGCTGGCCGCGCCTCAAAGCTACAGGCGGGCATACCGCGTCAGATCGGGCGCGGGTGTATCAGCGCCAGCGGCCTGCGGCAAGGCTGGTGGGGAGCGTGGCCTGGTTATTGCGCGTCAGCGGCGATCCCGCACCGCCGCTTACTCGCGGGCGGCGGCACTCATCGGACAGGTTGGCGCATTCGCGGGCGCGTTCTCCATCCATGGCACATCACCAAAGCCGTCATTGAGGAAACGATAACGGTCCACAACGCAGCCGCTATGGATGGCGGGATCATATATCCAGTACCACAAAGGTATCGTCTCGCTCATCACTGCCAGATACCTGTCGCCAGACAGCGGCTCGCCCGAAGTACGAAAGCTCCCACACTCGATCTGCACCGGATTCAAGCGGCCGTCATCGGCGATAACACCCGCAAAATCACAGCGGCCCTGCCGCCCCGATTGCAGTGTCTCGCGCGTCGCAATGGCCGGTGAGTCAATGATCGTGGTCGGTTCCTCCAGCCTCCAGCCCTCTGGCGTGCGGGCGAAGTGGATCTCGCTTACGACATCGGCGCCCCGGTCAAACGCGACCGTCAGCGGTATCGGCAATCGCCCGACAAGGCTGTCCGCATAGGCCTGCAGCGCATCCGCGTCTTGCACTGTGGCCGGACAGGCGAGCGAAAGGCTCACGATCCGCTGGCGCTGGTCGGGAGCGGCAACCCAACGGGTTCTGCAGACCGCACTGGCTGCTTCGCTGGCTGCGTCCGAGGTAGCAGACGTGTTGAAGGTGACAGGCAGTAATACCGGCTTCTCGCGGTCTCTTTGAGGGCAGGACGGGGCCCCCTCCACCGGCGAGAGAAGCCATTGGGCCCGCTCCGGGCCCCTGTTTGATCCGGCGAGCCGGAAGACGTGATGATAACTGATGCAGGGGGCTGGATCGGACGGGTCATGT
>CAZCEG010000487.1:0-1705 GCA_964497275.1 uncultured Oceanicaulis sp. | reverse complement strand
CGTCTCTCCTTGTCAGGAACCAAATCCGCTACCCGTCACGCCCGAACCCGTTATGAGTACAGGCCCTAGTCGCGGTCGCGTCTCGGGCCGCCTTTGCCCTTGGGCTTGAACTTGCCGCCACCGGGCTTGCCGCTCCCGCGCGGCTTGAACCCGCCGGATTTCTCGCCCTTGCGCTCACGCGGCTTGATCAGGGCAGGGTCGAGGGGCTTGCGTTCCGGCTTGCCATCACGCCGCCAGGTGCGGTCGCCCGCGTCTTCACGGCGTTCAGGGGCCGCGTCTGCGGGCACGTCATTATGCGGTGACCAACGCTTCTCGCCAGCAGGCCGCTCGCGGCGGGGCCTCTCCTCACGGGGACGGTCCTCACGGGGACGCTCATCACGAGGTTTATCCTCTCGGGGGCGGCGTTCAAAGCTGCGCTTCTCTGGCGGGCGATCTTCGCGGGGCCTGTCTGCGCGCGGACGGTCCTCACGGGGGCGATCCTCACGCGGCTTGCGCGGGCGGGCGTCGGCAGCGGGTTCACCCGCTCCGCCCTCACCTTCGCGCACGATGCGCACGGATTTTTCCGTACCGCGTGTGGCGATCAGGGCTTCGGCGAACTTCTCCACCGCGTCGCCTGAAATCTCGAAGCGCGAGCGCGTATCGCTGATCTCGATGGCGCCCACTTCATTGCGGGTGACATGGCCCAGACGGCAGATCAGCGGCAGCAGCCAGCGCGGTTCGGCGCGCTGCTTATGGCCAACATTGACCTCGAACCACACCCCGCCTCTGAAGGGCGCGCGGGCAGGTCTCGGTTCACGCTGGTCGCGGCCTTCACGCGGGGCCCGCACCGGTTCCGGCGCACTCAAAAGCTCTTCGGCAGAGGGCAGCACGGCCTGCTTCATCGCAAGGAAAGCTGCAGCGATCTGCTCTGCGCTGAAGCGTTCAAGGAGCGCCTTTGCGCTCTCCATCAGCTCGGCGTCATGCTCTTCGGTCAGGGCAGGATCGCTCATCAGGCGCTCGTGATCGCGCGCCCGGATGGCGTCTGCGCTCGGCGGCTCGGTCCATTCCGCCTCGATACGGGCGAATTTCAACAGGCGCATGGCGCGCCCGCGCTGCGTCATCGGCACGATCAGGGCGGAGATGCCCTTCGCGCCCGCCCGGCCGGTACGGCCAGAGCGGTGCAGCAGGGTCTCGCCATTGGTAGGCAGGTCGGCATGAATGACGAGATCAAGCCCCGGCAGGTCGATGCCGCGCGCAGCGACGTCGGTGGCGACGCACACCTTCGCCCGGCCATCGCGCAGGGCCTGCAGCGCATGGGTGCGCTCATTCTGGGTCAGCTCGCCAGAGAGGGCGACCACGAGGAAGCCGCGATTGCGCAGGCGGCTTGTCAGCCGGTTCACCATCTCGCGCGTGGCGCAGAAGACCAGTGCGCGCGCCGCATCATGGAAGCGCAGCGTGTTGATGATGGCGTTTTCCCGGTCGCTGGGCGCCGTCAGAAGGGCCTGATAGGCGATATCGGCGTGCTGGCCGCGCTCCGACACGGTGGAGACGCGCACCGCGTCCTTCTGATAGCGGCGGGCAATCTCGGAAATGGCCTTGGAGACGGTTGCCGAGAAGAGCAGCGTGCGGCGCGATGACGGCGCAGCATCCAGAATGAACTCCAGATCCTCGCGGAAGCGGGCCATCACGTCGGGGCGGTCGGGGTAGAAGGTGATCTTGCGGAAGC
>CAZCEG010000486.1:0-1709 GCA_964497275.1 uncultured Oceanicaulis sp. | reverse complement strand
ATCCGATCTCCAGCACAGGGCCCGGCACGCTCAAGGCCCGCATATGGCGGGAAAGCGCTTCTCCCTCCTCGCGAGCCAAGAAACCCTGAACGCTCTCAGGATCAAAAGTGACGGAGGCATCCATGCGGGTCAGCTCAAGGGCTGGTTGCTGGCCGCCCAGCGCCGGTCTGCCAGCGCATCGGCGGCAGACACCAGTGCCGCAATCGACCCGTCAAGCCGTGTCAGCGCCTCGCTTATCGTCACGCGCTGGGAGGCGCTGAACTCGGCCCGATCATCAACGGCGACCGCCTGAAAGAAGGTGCGCGCGCGGCGCATCGAGCTCATCGCGCCTTCCACATCGGCGATGTCACGCACCAGTAGCGCTTCGGGCAGCGCCGAACGCGTGCTGGCAACCACTTGCGCAGCTTCGGCAACCTCTAGCGCCAGCCCTGCGGCCAGCACGATATCGCCCGCCAGATAGGCTGACGGATTGGACCCTGCGCCCTCAAGATAGCTGCCAATGGTGTCGGCCTGTGGCGACGCCCCGCCGACCAGCCGCCCCATCAGGCCGCGCGCCGTGCCGTCCGACCCGAGCGTCCAGCCGCCGGCCTCGGCCTGACGGGCGCGCAAGGCAGCAAGCGCGGTACGCAGATCTTCCTGCGCGCTAACGGGCACTTCGGCCTGCTGGCGTGCGGCTATGTCCATGGGCTGGCTGGCGCAAGACGCGCATCCCAGAGCAACGATCAGAAAACTCGTGTGCAGCGACAATCGGGTTTTCACAAAATGCCTCGGCTTGCTCGGGGGCCTGCAATGCCGACCGGCATTGCTTATCCGGTTTCATAAAACCGCATAGTGTGCCCATACTCAAAGTGAATTTGCATTTCGGCTTGTCACAGACCGTTCATGGATACCCAGCGCAGACATTACCGGGTCGGGCTCTACCCGTTTATCGAGCCCTACCGCACCGGCATGATGGATGTCGGCGAGGGTTATCAGCTCTATTACGAGGAATGTGGGCGGCCAGACGGGCTGCCCGTTGTCGCCCTGCACGGTGGTCCCGGTGGCGGGGCGGCGCCTTCGATGCGGCGCTTCTTCAACCCGGACATCTACCGGATCATCATCTTCGACCAGCGCGGCTGCGGGCGGTCGATACCGTTCAGCAGCGTCACCGCAAACGACACCCCTCGCCTCGTCGCCGACATGGAGACGATCCGCACCGCCCTTGGCGTCGACCGATGGGTGGTTTTTGGCGGGTCTTGGGGTGCGACACTGGCGCTGGCCTATGCGCGCACCTGCCCCGAGAGGGTGCTGGCGATGGTGCTGCGCGGCGTCTTTGCCTGCACGAGGGCAGAGATCGACTGGTTCTACCGTAGCGGCGCCAACCGGTTATTTCCTGAAGCGTGGGCCGATCTGACATCCCGCCTTGATCCGTCCCGGCGGGATGACGTGCTGAAAAGCTACTACACCGAGCTCATGCAGCGATCATCACAGGACAGGCGCGAATGGGCGGTTGCTTGGGCCCGATGGGAAAACGCCCTGATCAGCCTCGTACCGGAAGCCGATGCGCTCCACCCCGAAGCCCGGCGCGCCGATGCGCTTGCGCGGCTGGAGACGCACTATTTCATCCATGACGGCTTTCTGGAGCGCGACGGCGTACTGCTGGAAGATTGCCGCCATCTGGCCGGCATACCCGGCCAGATCGTGCAGGGGCGGTATGATGTGGTGACGCC
>CAZCEG010000485.1:0-1713 GCA_964497275.1 uncultured Oceanicaulis sp. | reverse complement strand
GTTCGAGCCGGAGGCCATCCACATCTCCACCGAAGGCACGCTCGGCCATGTGGCGCGGCGCATCTGTCTGGACTGGAAGCTGCCCTTCACGACGAGCTACCACACCCAGTTTCCCGAATACGTACACGCGCGTTTTCCGTTCATCCCGCTGGCGGCGGGCTATGCCTTCATGCGCCGTTTCCACAATGCCGGTAACGGCATCATGGTGGCGACCGAAACGGTCCGGCAGAACCTTGAAAAGCGCAAGTTCAACAATCTGTCGCCCTGGTCACGGGGGGTCGATACCGAGCAGTTCCACCCCTCAAAACGCGGCATTGATGGCGGCGTCTACAAGGATTTGCCCCGGCCCATCTTCGCCTATGTCGGCCGGGTCGCGGTGGAGAAGAATATCGAGGCTTTCCTCGATCTGGACCTGCCCGGCTCCAAAGTCGTGGTCGGCCCTGGCCCCCAGCTGGAAGAGCTGAAACGCAAGTACAAGAACGTGCACTTTACCGGCGGCAAGTCCGGCGACGAGCTCGCCCGGCACTTTGCCGATGCCGATGTGTTCGTCTTCCCGAGCTTCACCGACACGTTCGGTCTTGTGATCCTTGAAGCCATGGCCTGCGGCACGCCGGTGGCGGCCTTCATTGCGCCCGGCCCGAAAGACATCATCCCGGGCTCTGGCGCAGGCGTGATCTCGGACGATCTGAAAGAGGCGTGTCTCAAGGCGCTGGAGATACCCCGCGAGGATGCGCGCGCCTTTGCCGAACAGAACTCCTGGAGAGCCTGTACAGAGCAGTTCGTGGCCAATCTGAAGCCCCAACCCCGCCCGGAACGCAGACGCTTCTGGCGGCGCTTGAGGCGCCTCCGGCGGCGGGGCTAGAGCTTCCGCTGGATAGGCTTCAGCCGATGCTGGCGGACATGATCGAGCATGCTTGATCTGATCTGCTCAAACAGCGCCTTCGGAACCCGGCCATAAGCCCAGGCCTTGCCGGGATGGGCCGGAATAATCCCCGGATCGTTCCATGACACGGTATTCGCCTCATCGGTGACGATATAGCTCTGCGCATCATCCAGGCCGAGATGGCGGCTTACACTGCCGGGCAAGGCGATGGCTGATCCGGCTTGCGCTGGTGCGCTGTGGGTCACTGGCACCAGCAGAACGTCGGTCTCGCCATTATCCTTGCGGATGATGGCGGCGACGATAACGCACGGTCTGTCCTTTGCGCCTTCCTGCTTCCCAGCCGCCTGCTCGCGTGACCAGAGAAAATCGTAGCGGATGACGAGGCCCGGCGACGGCTCAGGCTTTTTCACCGGAACCCTGCGGCATCAGGCTTTCAAGGGCAGGGTCAGCAGGGCCATAATCGGCCGCAGAGATCGCTTCGGCCCATTGTTCAGGCAGCTCTTGCGTCAGATGGCTCTGGCGCGTGTCGCGTGCCTTCAGACGCTCATATTCCTCGATATCGATCAGCACGCGGGCTGTACGCCGGTGCTTGGTGATGAAGACGGGGCTTTTGGCAGACTGCTCGATATAGAGTCCCGCCCGGGTCTGAAACTCGGTTGCCGTTACGGAAATCTTGCTCATCAAGGCTCATCCTTCGCCAAGTTTCGACTATATTAGCTAATTTACCGAAAACCGGCAATATCGCTATTTCGGGATCCGCACCCGCGTCATCCCCTCCCGGCCGAGGCGCTGGAGGGCGGCTCGGGCGAGCTGCACCGTATCGCCATCCG
>CAZCEG010000484.1:0-1717 GCA_964497275.1 uncultured Oceanicaulis sp. | reverse complement strand
CCGCAAGGGCTATGCTCGCACGCTGGCCAATCTGATGATCGTCATGCTTCTGGGGGGCTTGTGGCATGGCGCGGCGTGGACCTTCGTGGTCTGGGGCGGGCTGCACGGCGCGGCCCTGATCTGGTGCCGCCTGCTGGACAGGTGGCTGCCTGACGGCCTCTTTGGACGGTTCTGGATCGGATCTGCCGCCTGCACCTTCGTCTTCGTGGTCATCACCTGGGTGTTCTTCCGCGCGGCGAGCTTTGACGCCGCAGCGATCATGCTGCAGGGCATGGCGGGACTGAACGGGATTGGTGACAATCCCCCCAACAGCCCCTTCATCGCGATCACGATTGGCCTCGTGCTGGTATGGGCCCTGCCAGAGACAGCGCAGATCTTCTACCGTCAGATCGACCCGCAAATCCTCAAGACGGCAGGCGTGAACCCGCCGCGCAAAGAGCGCTGGAAGCCCAGTGCCCGCTGGAGCATCGGCCTCGCCCTGCTGCTCTTTGCGTGCATGATCTCCAGCTGGTCCTATTCCGAATTCATCTATTATAATTTTTAGGCTTTCATGCAGCGCTATACCCGCCTTCTCCTGACCATTCTGGCCGCCGCCTTTACGGCCTTTATCGGCTTTAATGCCGTGATCGACCCGTATGATACGGGCACCGGCCCGGCGTTAAGCGGGATCAATGCGGAGAAAACGCGCGCGCATGAGGATGGCCGCAGGGTGCAGGTGGGCCATCAGCTTGGCCGCACCGGCGCGCAATCGGTCATCACAGGCTCTTCGCGCACGGTTGACGGTTTTCCGATGCAGGTGGAGAGCTGGCCGGGCGGGCTCTACAATGCGGGTATCCGTGGCTCCAACGCGTTTGAGCTGGCCCACCTTCTGGCGGTGGCCGGACGCGAGGCGGATTTGCGCTGCGTCATCGTGGGTCTCGACATGGCCGAGTTTGCGAGCGCGGAGAAGTTCAAGCCCGCCTTCCCGATCAGCCGTCTGGCCGACGGTAATCGCGCACTGGCAACAGCCCGCGTCACGCTATCCCCAAACACGTTTGCCCGCGCGGTGCAGACCCTTGGCGGGAACATCACCGGCAGTCAGCCTGAGCCGCCGTTTCGCGAGGTTTACGAGCCCGGCATGCAATACCGGCGTTTCATGAACACGCCGCTGCCGACGCTCGATTACTACCGGCGCATGCGCGTGTCGGGCGAGCGGATGGATTTCCTGTTTTCGACGCTGGAGAGCCTCGCACGGCAAGGCGTGCAGGTGATCGGCTTCATCCATCCTGTCCATGCCTGGAACGAGGAAGCGATTTTCGCGGCCGGACGCGCGCAGGACTATTTCGATTTCCGCGTGGAGATGGCCCGCCGGTTCGAGGCGCTGAATGCCGGGGCTGGCGATGCGGTGGCACCGTGTGTGCCGGGCGGAGCATCGGTGCTGTGGGACTTTTCAGGCTATCAGGCCCCGTCTGCCAGCCCCCTGCCCGGCGAAACGCAGACCGTCAGCCACGATTTCTACCACGAGCCCGCCCACTATCTGCCAAGCCTTGGCCTCGCCATGCTCGCGCGCATGCGCACAGGGCCCTCAGAGCGCGAGGACGCGTTCGGGCTGCTCCTGAGCGGTTCGGACCCGCAAAGCAGCGAGGCGGCCATTCTGGCGCGCAGGGAGGCCTATCTGGCGACGCAGGACGGCCAGCGCCTGAGCGCGATGCTCGCCCCTGCGATTGCCAGTGACGCG
>CAZCEG010000483.1:0-1718 GCA_964497275.1 uncultured Oceanicaulis sp. | reverse complement strand
ATCATGTTCAGCAGCTTGCCGACAGCATCGGCCATCGCCTGCGTTGTGATCGGCTCACCATCGAGAAAGCCTTTGGCTTCGTCGTACAGCGATTCGATTTCCTCGCGTGACCGCTCAAACGGTGTTGGCTCAGGCGGGTTGTTGTGCCCGATAGGGGCGGATTCGTCGGTCATGATTGCTGTCTCCTGTATTGAGGCGCTGCTTTCGGCGGGAATATTGACGGCCTCCATCACCCTTCCTACTTCACCCTGATTTCGACTTGGCGGACGGTCCAGCCCGTATCGATAGGGCGCAGCAGCCTGGACTCCATGCCACTAACGAAGAGCGCCACCACGTCTCGGTCAAAACTTAGCGACGTCACGGCAAGGGTGCCGTCCGGTCGCACCGCGCACCACATTTCCACCGGCTCTATGTGCTTGGTCATGGCTGGTCCTCTTCCGGCAGCGCTTTGCGGCATTTCGGGCAAATTGCCGCGCCGTTAAGGCCCACCATCCAGCCCTCTTTGCGAGCGGCGGTCTTGGCCTCGTTGAGGGTGCGACCCTGCGGATTTTCATTTCGATCAGTCAGGCACCGCGGCACAAGCTTGCTGGCGTATTTCGCGTGCTTTGGCCACGACTTGCGCACGTCGCACATAACCTCGACAAAATAGCCCATCACCCACCCTCCCCGTTGGCCTTGGAGAGGGCGGCAGCAGCCTTTTCCCAATGCGGGCGTGCATACTTCGCCAGCTTGTAGTACGCCTCTTCCATGTTGCCGGAGGACGCCCGAAACTCTTTCCACTGCTCAAGCAGTCCGGTCAGCGCCTCGTGCATGTCTGGCGCGGCAATCACCATGGATTCGTACTTGCGCTGGCTGGTTTCCATGCAGCAAACAGCCAGCCGATCCAGCGGCCCTTGGCGATGATAGACGACGCCAGTTGCGTCATCGATTTCCCACAGCATATTATCCATCACACCCTCTCAGCGCCATACACGGCGCGCTCGTAGTCGATGCTGGCGGCCTCGTCTTGGCCCAGCAGGCTTTCCAGCTTGTCCTTGGCGCATTGCAGGTCGTATATGCCGGCGTCGATGCGCTCGCCCGCTGCCATAACCTCGGCGTCGATTTCGTCGCACAGGATCGGCAGCTTCTCGCATGCCTCATACGCGGCCCGGAGCGCGGTCAGGTGGCGGTTGACCTCGGCAAGGGCGCTGTCCAGCCGGTCATGGTCGCGCGTGGACAGGTATGGCTTTGTCTGGCGTAGCAGGGACATCACGGCCTCCTATGCTGCTGACGGCGGGGTGGGGGAGCCGGCAACACCGAGAGCGACCTTCGCCTGATGCTTGATCAGCGCGTGGGGCGTCTCCATCGCCAGATACCAGAGGACTTCCTTTGCCCTGCTGATTTCCCGGTGTGGCCTGTCGCCTTCAAGCGTGGCGATGGCCTCGTTCAAGTGACGGGTAGCAGCTGCCTCGGACATGGTTTTCCAAGGCCAGCGCTCGACCGGGAACACGATCAGACCAGCGTTCACAGATCGGTCGGAGACAAGGCGGAGGTCGGTCATGACGCACCTTCCTTGTCGCGCAGGGCGAGCATGGCGTCAGCGATCTCATAAGACCGAGTGGCGATATCAGCGGGGCCGTAGGAAGCACCCTGCGTGCCGCTGAATGCGGCCATGCCCGCTGCTATTTGGATCGCCGCATATACGCGCAGGGACATGCCCTGTTTGGGGTCATCCCACG
>CAZCEG010000482.1:0-1728 GCA_964497275.1 uncultured Oceanicaulis sp. | reverse complement strand
GCGGCAATGCCGTGCTCGGGTTCGAGCACATCGCCCGCCCCGGTGATGAGGAAGGTTTCGTTCGCGTCCGCCACGATCAGCATGGCTTCAAGGCGGCGCAAATAGCGGTCCGTGCGCCACTCTTTGGCGAGCTCCACACACGCCCGCGCCAGCTGGCCGGAATGGGCTTCCAGCTTGCCTTCAAGGCGCTCAAAAAGAGCAAAGGCATCGGCGGTCGCGCCGGCAAACCCTGCGATCACCTTGCCGCCGCCAATCCGGCGGACTTTTCTGGCTGACGATTTGACCACCGTATTGCCGATGGAGACCTGTCCATCACCCGCCATGGCGACGGCCTTGCCCTTGCGCACGCAGATGATGGTGGTGCCCCGCCAGCCGGGAAAGGCGCGCTCTTCGCTCATGGCTTATTGTCCTTCGTCAGTCGTGTGATGACAGACATGGCCGGTGGAGGAGATGAGTGCAAGGTTTGAAGCTGGCGCGGCCCGGTTTGACGGGACACGAAAATCGTCTAGGAGAAGCGGCTCTCCGCAAGACCGCTCCGCCAGAGATGAAGGCCGCCCCATGAAGCCGTTTCCTGATCGCTACAAGCCGCAAGACGCTGAGACGACATGCAATGCGCGCTGGCTGAAGGACGAGGCCTTCAAGTGGGACCCGTCACTGCCTGCGGACAGCGATTACGTGATCGACACGCCGCCCCCGACCGTCTCCGGCACGCTGCATGTCGGCCATGTCTACAGCTATACGCAAGCCGACATCATGGCGCGCTATTTCCGGATGGCGGGCCGTAACGTGCTCTATCCCATCGGCTGGGACGATAACGGCCTGCCCACCGAACGCCTTGTGGAGAAGGTGAAGAAGGTGCGCGGCGGCACGATGGCGCGCGAGGAATTTGTCGCGCTCTGCCGCGAGGTGATCCCCGAATACGAGCAGCAATTCCGCGATCTCTTCACCCGGCTTGCCCTGTCGGTCGACTGGAGCCGGGAATATCAGACGATCTCGGACGAGAGCCGCACCGTCTCGCAAATGTCCTTCCTCGACCTCTACCGCAAGGGCCTGCTGGAGCGCCGCCTTGAGCCCACCTTGTGGGACCCGGCAGACCGCACCGCGATTGCGCAGGCCGAGGTGGAAGAGACCGAACGCGAAGGCAAGCTGAACTATGTCGCATTCGAGATCGAGGGCGGCGGCGAGCCTGCCGTCATCGCAACGACGCGCCCCGAGCTGATCGCGGCCTGCGGCGCGCTGATCATCCACCCTGAGCATCCGCGTGCCAAAGAGCTGATCGGCAAACGCGCCATCACGCCGCTTTACGGCGTGCCGGTGCCGATTGTCGCCGACGAGACGGTGGACCCTGAAAAGGGCACCGGCATGGTGATGTGCTGCACGTTCGGCGATGTCACCGATATCCAGTGGTACCGCACGCACAAGCTGCCCTTGCGCATCGTCATCGGGCCTGACGGCAAGATGATCGAGCACCTCGATATCGGGTCTGACGAATGGCCGAGCGTCGATGTGGAGGGCGCAAAATCCACCATCGCGGCGCTGGCGGGCCAGAAGGCGGAAGCGGCCAAGGCCGCCATTATCGAGATGCTGCGCGAGAAGGGCGTGCTCCTGAAGCAGGAGACGACCCATCAGGTGATCCCGGTCGCCGAGCGTTCACGCGCGCCGCTGGAGATTATTGTCACCCCGCAATGGTTCATCCGCACGCTGGATTTCAAAGAGCAGATTCTCGCC
>CAZCEG010000481.1:0-1733 GCA_964497275.1 uncultured Oceanicaulis sp. | reverse complement strand
AGGGGGCTTCGCGTCCGAGCCCAGAAGCCCGACCGACTTGAACACCGCAAAATCGTCCACCGATTTCAGGCCGTTGACCGTGGGGATGTCTTTCGCCTTGGCCCAGGCCTCATAGTCAGCCACGCTGATGCCGGGCTTCAGGTTGAACAGGGCGATGATGCGCGTGGTCATGGGCTCGTCTCCTCCGGTTATTGTCTTGTACGCCTGCGACACACTGGCACTTGCATGTGACGGCGCAACACTCAAATGATATATCATTAGATCAGAGCGCGCTTGCCAAGCCCTGATCGGCGCGCCAGATGAGAAAAGTATCGTTTTCCATGCCCGGCGCGGGCACTGGATCTGAGGGGAGAGTGTGATGGCCAAGGACAGCGCAGACCCGAAATCCTCCATGCCGGCCTATGACGGCCCGCCGGACTACCGCCTTGTCGGCCAGCACGACGTGTTTCCGCAAGTGACCCATGACGAGGCGGAGCGCTTCAACTTCCTGGCTCATCTAAACCGGCATCTGGCCGCGCGCGTCCTGCCGGGCGTGAAAACCGCCTTCGAGCAGCGCATCGCGCCGAAAGCCGGTGACGGCTTCAAATCGCGCCATGATGTCAGGAAGGCACTTCTCAAAGACCCTGCCTTCCAGACCTGGAGCGCGCTGCGCCGCGCCACCATGGAGCAGCGCCAGCAGGCGGGCCGCTGGGTGACGCTGCGTCAGGGCGAGGCTCTCACCGCCAGAGCGCGCGAGCTGACAGAGGGCGATGACCGGCTGCAGCTTGATCCGGCCTTCACCGTGCCGAACTATCTCACCGCCGTGGACCATCACTGCATGCCCGGCAGCTATCATGGCGAGATCGTCGCGGGCGATGTCACTGGGCCTGCCAATTATGATTGCGGCATCTTCGCCACCACGGGCGGCGCACTGGGCCGCTACACCGATGGCGGCGGCCACGCCGTGGTCGCGTGGCTGAGGCGCCATTTGCCGGACTTCAAGCCCAAGCGCATTCTCGATCTTGGCTGCGGGCTCGGCCACAACGTGCTGCCGATTGCCGAAGCCTTCCCCGACGCCGAAGTGATCGCGGTGGATTCCGGCGCGCCCATGCTGCGCTATGGCCTCGCGCGCGCCAAATCGCTCGGCATCAACAATGTCAAGTTCGTGCAGGCCAATGCCGAAGACCTCTCCCGCTTCGAGGACGAGAGCTTTGACTGGGTGCAGACCACCATGTTCCTGCACGAGACCAGCCGCTCGGCGATGGGTCGCATCTTCGCCGAAAGCCGCCGCGTGCTGAAGCCCGGCGGTATCGTGCTCCATGTCGAGCAGCCGCAATATGCCGAGGACATGCCGCTCTTTGAACAGGCCATCCGCGACTGGGATGCGTTCTACAATAACGAGCCCTTCTGGACGACCATGCACGAGATCGATCTCGATGATCTGATGATCAAGGCGGGCTTCAAGCCGGGCAATGCCATTCATGGCGGCGTCGCGGCGGTGGTTGATACCACGCTCTTCCCCTCTGCCGGTGACGACAAGGTGGAAGATTATGGCCGCAAGGCTGCGTGGGAGCTGATCGGTGCGAAGAAGGAGGCTGCGTGATGGCCGGTTTTGATCCGCTCTCGCAAGCTGGCAACAAGGCCAAGGGCAAGCGCCCCTGGTTCTTCGAGGACCGCGAAGCCGAGCGCGTCATGAACATCGTCATGGCGCTGGCGCAGGAAGTGTCCGTCATGCGCATGCGCCTCGATACCGT
>CAZCEG010000480.1:0-1737 GCA_964497275.1 uncultured Oceanicaulis sp. | reverse complement strand
GCTGATGTGCCCGGACATCATGTCCACCGGCTTTGCCGGTGCCGAGAGCGGCAAGGTGAAGATCGGCGACACGGTGGCCGTGTTCGCGCAGGGGCCCATCGGCCTGTGCGCCACGGCGGGCGCCAAGCTCATGGGCGCGACGCGCATCATCGCGGTGGACCGGGTGGCCGCGCGGCTGGAGATGTCCCGCGCCATGGGCGCCGACCTCGTGGTGGATTTCTCCAAGGTCGATCCGGTGGAGGAAATCCTGCGCCTCACCGACGGGCGCGGCGTGGACGTCGCCATCGAGGCGCTCGGCCGGCAGGAGACGTTCGAGGCGGCGCTGCGCGTGCTGCGGCCCGGCGGCACGCTCTCCTCCCTCGGCGTCTATTCGAGCGACCTGAAGATCCCGCTTGATGCCTTCGCGGCGGGGCTCGGCGACAATGCCATCATCACGTCGATCTGCCCTGGCGGCAAGGAGCGCATGCGGCGCCTGATGGATGTGGTCGCCGCCGGCCGGGTGGATGCCCGCGCCCTCGTCACCCACCGCTTCAAGCTGGACGAGATCGAAGCCGCCTACGACCTCTTCGCCAACCAGCGCGACGGCGTTCTCAAAGTGGCCATCACGCCCTGAGGGCCGGACTGCCTTAGAGCGCGATCCGATCAAGTTGAAACAACTTGATCAGCAAATCGCCCTCCAATTTCAAGAAGGAGAACGCGTGATCCGATCTGATAGCGATGCAATCAGATCGGCGCGTGCTCTAGAGGCGAACCGAGCGGATTGAAATCAATTGCGCCCGTCGTCGTCCGGTCACGCCGGAGGACGACGGGCGCAAACATGAGATGGGCTGCGCCCGGCATGCGCGTGCGGAGGATGGATTAGCCCCGCACTATCGAGGCATTCCAATGTCGCGCGGGGCCATTGTCTTCGATGAAACCTTGATGTCTGATGCTCATGCGATGCGTTTGCGTTGCGAATGATTGTTTAGAAAGTCTCCGCAGGAGCCGCACATTGGCGAAATCTGCGGAGCAACGTTTTGAACTGTTCCATAATGAGACGCGGACATGATTGTTAACGTGATCTTTGGTTCCGATGGGGGAGCCACCAAGGGCGTTGCGTCCCGGATTTCGAAGAAGTGCCAGGGCCGTGCGGTGGACATAAAGACGGCGAGCCCGGCCGATTTCGAGAATTGCGAACTGCTGATTCTCGGGTCGCCCACCTATGGCGACGGTACGCTCCAGACCGACTGGGAGGAGCATATCGACAAGCTCCGCTCGGCGCGGCTCAAGGGCAAGAAGGTGGCGCTGTTCGGCACCGGCGACCAGGAGAGCTATCCCGGCTCCTTCGTGGACGCCATGGGCATCCTCTATGACGAGGTGACGGCGCTGGAGGCGGTGGTGGTCGGCTTCACCGACACCAAGGGCTACGACTATCTCAACTCCACCGCCGAGCGGGAGGGCAAGTTCGTCGGCCTTGCGCTCGACCTGGACACCCAGTCCGGTCTCACCGACAAGCGAGTGACCGCATGGCTCAGCAGCATTCTTTAGAGACCGCCTTCGATCCGAGCGAGGGGGAGCCCGGCTGGCCGCCGGCTCCGGTGCGCGGGGCGGCGGGCGAGGAGGCAGGCGCCACGCAGCGCCTGTTTCACCACCATCTCTACGAACTCGGGCGGGGCGTGCGCCCCCTGTTCCTGATGACGCTCGCGTCGCGGGAGCTGCCGCTCCTGCTCGCGCGGCTGGAGCGGGCGGGCATCGACC
>CAZCEG010000479.1:0-1739 GCA_964497275.1 uncultured Oceanicaulis sp. | reverse complement strand
GCAGTGAAGCCCTCCTGCGGCGATGGTACTATGTCTTAAGGCATGGGAGAGTAGGTCGCCGCCCGGTATGCACGCTCTACGCCCTGTCCTCTTTCATTACAATACAACAAAAACGCCTCCGCTTTTGCGGGGGCGTTTTTGTTTGCGCCTTCCTGAGTCGCGATGCTGGTGAGCTGGTATTTGGAGCAACTGTGCCGCGCGAGCGGAGTGCGGGCAGACAATGGCTGAACGCTAGTGGACTTGCGGACGCTGCCGGCACCAGAGGCTTGCCATCATCTTGAACCCGCCCGTCACAGGCGCGCCTGCGTGGACCGAGTGCGGCAAGCCGTCTCCAGATTCGGATGCGTTGTCGAAGACAAGCGCGTCGCCGGTCTGCCCCTTCCATCCCTTTGAGAAGTGTGGAAACACGGTTTCGCCGCCGCTGAACCCGTCATGCAGAGTGACCAGTACCGTATGCAGGTACTGGCCATCCCGGGTGAGGGAGTCTCGTGCTGCAGGTCCCTCATCGGGATCAATATAATCGACGTGCGGGCGGTATTCTTCGCCGGGTCGGTAGCCGAACACATTGACGCGCTCACCGGTGGACCAGTCCATGCCTGCCATGGCGGCCATGCGGCGCTCCAGCCAGTGCAACACGATATCCTGGTAAGGAAGATGCAAGGTGGCGCTGAGGCAGCGACGCACAGGGTGCGGCGCCACAATGCCCGTGATTGGCTGGATGATCTGTGCCGGACGCAAATGGATCAGGCTCCGGGTCATCGCATAGTCGGCAATGATCGGCGGAATAGCGCGCGAAATGGCGCGCGCGTTCAGTTCATCGACAAGCATATGTTCCGAGCCCGCAGCCACCTTTGTGCGACCTGCCATGGCCGCATGAATCTCGCGCAATCTCTTTGCGATGAAGACCTTGGACTGGTCGAGCTTATCAAGCTCGCGGGCAATGTCTGGGGAGTCAGGCTGATGTTCAATCAGCCAACGGACCAGCGCGGCTCTGGCAAGGAGTATGTCGTGACCCGCCGCGGCGCGCAGGCGGTCCACTGCCTCGGCTTCATCTGGCGTCTGCGTCGCCAATATCAGCCCCGTCTCCAACACCGCCAGAGGGTCCCCCTCGTTTGCATGCTGCTCCCGCAGGGCGAGCGCGCGATCATAATCGGGGGCGCCCTTCCAGCCTGATGCAATTGCTACGGCCAGCATCTGACGGCTCTCGGGGTCGCCGGCCTCGGCACCCTGCTCGGCAAGGTCCTGCGCAGCCCCAAGGTTCACAGGGCCGCCTACGCCGCCTGCGAGGCAAATCGCCAGATTGTGACGGGCGAGAGGTGAGCCAAGCGCATTGGCAGCTTCATAGCATGCGCGCATGGCCTGATGGCGCCCTGCGATATTGTGGGCATCGGCTTCGCGCAGAAGGTCGGTGAGTTTGTCTTTTGTGCTCATTATCATCCGATAACCTGCGTCTGATTGATCCACAAGTAACGAGCCTGTTCCTCCAACTGCAGCTACAGAGACTTCTGACAGCGCGAAGCGCTGTGTTGGTGTTGACGCCGCGCCGCTCAAGGTCTAACAACCGCGCTCCCTGCCGGGGAACAGATGTCCGGATGCGCTTGGGTTTGTGATCCGGGCTCAGTTCACGCCGTCGGCAGGAACCGCAGCGAGTTGGCTAAATAGCCATTGTGTTGCAAACGAAATTGACGCGGGGTGGAGCAGCCCGGTAGCTCGTCAGGCTCATAACCTGAAGGTCGCAG
>CAZCEG010000478.1:0-1740 GCA_964497275.1 uncultured Oceanicaulis sp. | reverse complement strand
CGATGGAGCCAAGCTCTGGCGCGGCCACTGCCGCGAGATCACCGAGAAGGCCGCCCATGGGGGTGCGCGCCATGCCCACGATGACGATGGGATCGTCTGCGCTCATGATTGTCTCTCCTGTTTCAGGATGAAGGGTGCAGTCTTGAAATCCGGCGCGCATGTGAAGGCCCCGCGCCGCGATGCGTCAAGGCTTTTCGCAGATGCAATGTCAGGCCCGGTCCAGCGCTATTGCCTCAGCGAGGATGGTGGCAAGACCGTCATCAAGATCATCAGCCTCGTAAATCTTCACATGGCGCAAGGCCTTGCCAGTGCCTTCGATGCGCACATGTCCGGCCAGATCCGCGCCCCGGCTGAACTGCAGATTGATGTGCGCCTTGTGGGGGACGATCGCGCACACGAGCGCCTCACCCTGATACCAGGGATAGCCCCATTTCATCATCTCGGTCAGATGCGGCGCGCGCGCCCTGATCCAGTCACGCACCGCGCGAGCGAGCGGCGCAATCGCCTTTTCATGATCGAGCTTTTCGAAATAGGCGTCAGCGCTCATGCGGCCTTGTCCTCGCTCATGGTTGTGCGTATCCAGCCTCCGCCGAGCACGCGGGCCTCTTCGTCGACGCTGTAGAAGACGCAAGCCTGACCGGGGGCCACACCCTCCTCGCCTGCTGCCAGTGTCACAGCTACCGCGCCATCATCGCTGACATGGAGCGTGGCGGGGCTGGGCGGGCGGGTGGAGCGTACTTTCACCGCAATCTCCAGCCCGTCCGCACCTTTGAGGCTGCCATCGCCGATCCAGTTCACGTCGCTGAGCTGGATGGTGCGCACGGCGAGCGCTTCGCGCGGGCCGACAATGACCTGCGCCTTGGCGGCATCCAGCCGGATCACGTAGAGCGGTTCGCCGGTCGCGACGCCAAGCCCACGGCGCTGACCCACCGTGTAGTGGATCACGCCGTCATGACTGCCCAGCACACGGCCATCAGCGTGGACGATCTCGCCGGGCCGGGCGGCATCCGGGCGCAGGCGTTTCACGACGCTGGCATAATCGCCATCGGGCACAAAGCAGATATCCTGACTGTCAGGCTTGGCGGCCACGATCAGCCCAAGCGCGAGCACCAGCTCGCGCGTCTGGTCCTTGGTCAGATGACCCAGCGGGAAGCGTAAGTAATCCAGCTGCTCACGCGTGGTCGCGAACAGGAAGTAGGACTGGTCCTTGCCGTGATCGGCTGCGCGCAGGAGCACCGGCCCGCCCGGGCGGTCTTCCCGGCGGATATAATGGCCCGTCACCAGCGCGGCCGCGCCCAGTTGCTGTGCGGTGGCGAGGAGATCGGCGAACTTCACAGACTGGTTGCAGCGTACGCACGGGATCGGCGTGGCGCCCGCCAGATAGGTGTCGGCGAAGTCTTCCATCACCGCTTCGCGAAAGCGGCTTTCATAGTCGAGCACGTAATGGGCAAAGCCCATGGCTTCGGCCACCCGGCGGGCATCGTGA
Source organism: uncultured Oceanicaulis sp. (assembly GCA_964497275.1). Classification (GTDB taxonomy): domain Bacteria; phylum Pseudomonadota; class Alphaproteobacteria; order Caulobacterales; family Maricaulaceae; genus Glycocaulis. Next base: position 254 of record CAZCEG010000478.1, on the reverse strand, counting down.
ATGTCCTGCCCGGCGCAGCACGCGCCCTTGCGGTGAATGGCGGCACCATGATCGTAAAGCTGCAGCGTCATGCCGACGACCTGATAGCCCGCACGGTGGAGGAGAGCCGCCACGACGGATGAGTCCACCCCGCCCGACATGGCAGCGACGACGCGGTGATCTTCAGGGTTTCCGCCCAGCCCCAGAAACTCGCCGGACAGGCCAAATTCGGCCATCAGCGCGTCAACACGCGCCGCATCGGCAGCCGGGTTTGC
>CAZCEG010000477.1:0-1747 GCA_964497275.1 uncultured Oceanicaulis sp. | reverse complement strand
GCTGGCCAAGCGCCTGACAGGGTGGGAGCGGCTGGACGCGCTGATCCCCGGCGAGGACGAGCTGGGCCCTGACGCACCACCCGCCGCCTCGCTGATGGCCTCCTCGCTTCTGGCGGCGCTGGAAATCACCAAGGATGGTGAAGCGTCCTTGCGTCAGGACGAGACCTATGGACCGGTCTGGATGCGCGGGCAGGAGGGCAGGCCATGAGCGATCCGATTGCCGAGGCGATTGCCCGCCTGCGTGCCCGTCAGGGGCCGCAAGGGGGCGATGGCGTGCCCGGCCCGCATGCAGTTGCCGAACCGTCGATGCGCGCGTTACGCATGGCTGAGGCGCTGCTGTTTGCTGCGTCGGAACCGCTGGATGCGGAGACGCTGGCCGCGCGCCTGCCTGCGGGCACCGATATCCCGGCGACCATCGCCGCCCTGCAGAAGCGCTATGAGAATGCGGGCGTTCGGTTAGGCGAAGTAGGGGGCCGCTGGCGGTTCGAGACTGCGCCAGATCTGGCTCATCTGCTGGCGGAAATCCGCGAGGAGCCCAAAAAGCTTTCGCAGGCTGCGCTCGAGACGCTTTCCATCATCGCCTATCACCAGCCGGTCACCCGCGCCGAGATCGAGGAGATACGCGGTGTTGCAGTCTCCAAGGGCACGATCGATCTCTTGTTCGAGCTGAAATGGATCCGCCTGCGCGGCCGCCGCCGCAGCCCGGGCCGGCCCGTGACCTTTGGCACGACGGACGCCTTCCTTGAGTATTTCGGCCTTGCCGCGATCACTGATCTGCCGGGGCTGGGCGACCTCAAGGCGGCGGGGCTGCTGTCTTCGCGCCTGCCGGCCAATTTCGACATTCCAGACCCCGCCCGTATCGCCAGCGATGAAGACCCGCTGGACGGCGGGGAAGATGCCCACTTCCACCTCGACTTCCTTGAAGGGGCCGAGGAGGGGGAGGAGTAGCTTGTCGCCCTGATCCTTCGAGACGGCTTCTAACGAAGCCCCTCAGGATGAGGGCGTTAGTTGCTTTTCCCCTCATCCTGAGGGCGAGCGAAGCGAGCGTCTCGAAGGGCGAGGGGAAAAGCGCGCTTTTGGAAGTGCGCACCTGAACCCATGATTGGACCGGCGCGCCTTAATCCAGTAGGGATAGGGCCAACGCGTTGGCCACCCCTGTTTTAACGGAGAGCGCACCCATGGCGCCGCATTGGACTGGTCTCATCATTATCGGCATTCTGCTGCTTCTGCTGTTTGGCGGCCGCGGCAGGATTTCTGCGCTGATGGGCGATTTTGCGCGGGGCATCACCTCGTTCCGCAAGGGGCTGAAAGATGATGGCAAGGACGGTGACGAGGCCAAGCCCGCCGCCAGCCTGCCTGGCGAAACCAAGGACGAAGAGCGCACCGGTTCGTAAGCCCGTCAGGAGCATACCTTCATGAACCCGGGCATTGGCGCACCGGAACTCATCATCATCGTGATCCTCGCCCTTGTGGTCGTGGGGCCGAAGGACCTGCCTTTGATGATGCGCAAGGCTGGCCGTTTCATCGGCCAGATGCGGGCGATGGCGCGCGATTTCCAGAAGAGCTTTGACGAGCTTGGCCGCGAGGCCGAGATGGCCGAGCTGAAAAAGGAAATCGAGGCGCTGAAAAAAGCCAACCCCGTCAACGAGGTGGCAGACGAGCTGCGTGCAGCGGAAGCGGATCTGAAACGCCCCGCACTCGACCGCCCCCATCCGCGCGCCGCACCCCCGGCAAAGCCAGCCCTGCC
>CAZCEG010000476.1:0-1750 GCA_964497275.1 uncultured Oceanicaulis sp. | reverse complement strand
GTCAGCTCCCAGGGGCGCGCATTGAAGGCGTAGGGGCGCGAGGTGAGCGCGCCGACCGGGCACAGATCGATGACATTGCCGGAGAGCTCCGACGTCATGGACTGCTCCAGATAGGTCGTGATTTCCATGTCCTCGCCGCGGCCAATCGCGCCAACCTCCGGCACACCGGCAATCTCGGTGGCAAAGCGCACGCAGCGCGTACACTGGATGCAGCGCGTCATCACGGTCTTGATCAGCGGGCCCATATACTTGTCTTCGACCGCGCGCTTGTTCTCGCCATAGCGCGAACCCGCGCGGCCATACATGAGCGACTGGTCCTGCAGGTCGCACTCGCCGCCCTGGTCACAGATCGGGCAGTCCAGCGGGTGGTTGATGAGGAGGAACTCCATCACCCCTTCGCGCGCCTTTTTGACCAGCGGGGAGAGCGTGCGCATGGCAGGCGGCTCGCCATTGGGGCCGCCGCGCATATCCTTCACCAGAAACGCGCAGGAGGCCACGGGCTTGGGCGCACCGACCAGCTCTACAAGGCACATGCGGCAATTACCGGCCACCGACAGGCGCTCATGGTAGCAGAAGCGCGGAATCTCGCGCCCTGCCGCCTCGGCAGCCTGCAGCAGGTTATAATCCTGCGGAACGGTGACCTCGTCGCCGTCAATGATGATGGTGCGCGTATTCTCGCTCATCCAGCCTGCTCCACTGCCCGTCTTGCCGGGCCTAAACCTTTGTCAGGGCGCCTTCGCCCACCACAGTTGTCCATTCGCGTACCCGCCAGCTCGCTATCAGCCCGTTCTTCACATACGGGTCCTCGTTCGCAAACCGCTCGGCTACGCTTTTGTCTTCACCCTTGAACACCAGAACCGCGCCATCGGCGGGGTCAGCCAGCGCGCCGGCCAGAACCAGCTCGCCGCGCGCCTGAAACTCGCGTGCGAGATTGAGGTGCACCGAACGGAACTCGCCCCTGCGCTCCATGTAGTCAGAAGCGGTTTCGTAGAAGAGGATGAAGTGTTTCTCGGTCATGTTGCTCTTCCCGATAGTCGTGACGCCCATGCCCTAACGTGAAAAACTACCACCCAGATACTTGCGAAGAAGAGCGCCAAACCCATCCATACGTCCAGAGTAACCATGCCAGGCTGGACCACCGCTTGAAGGGCGATTGCGACCGTCAATAGTACACCAGCAAGGCCAACGACGCCCACCAGTATTGAAAATCGGCCAAGCCGACGACGTATTGGTGCTTCTATACGCTGCCACAGCCACCAATATGGAGCGGCGATGACCGTCACAATGATACCGGCCACAACTGCAATTGGACCGGCGACACCGCTGCCGTAGACCCAGGCGGACACCGACGGGAACTGGCCAGCCATACCGAGCCCTTCCGTGTAAATTGTAGCGGCGACCAAGGCTATCGGTATGAAAACCGTTACGCCAATCGCTGCTGCGGCCAAGAGGTATGTGATGAGCCGACTCACCCCGCCCTACTCCGCTGCCACCGGAACAAACACCGGCTTGCCGGCGCGGTAATTATTGATCCGGTCCTCGATCTCGTGGCGGAAATGGCGGATCAGGCCTTGCACCGGCCAGGCCGCCGCATCGCCGAGCGCGCAGATCGTGTGGCCTTCCACCTGCCCCGCCACGTCCAAGAGATCATCGATCTCGCCAATCTCGGCTTCGCCGCGCGCCATGCGCTCCAGCACGCGCCACATCCAGCCCGTGCCCTCGCGGCAGGGCGTGCACTGGCCGCAGCTCT
>CAZCEG010000475.1:0-1752 GCA_964497275.1 uncultured Oceanicaulis sp. | reverse complement strand
GATCGCCCTTCGCAGGCGTGGGTCACCCGCATGAAGCGGGTGATGACGCGGAAAACATCACCACCCCAACAAAAAGGAGGCTGTCGGATGACAGCAGATAACGGCTCGGGCGCAAGGCTCGAGATCGCCGGCTATGCCAGCGTGTTCAATATCGAGGATCATTCAGGCGACATCGTCCGCCCCGGCGCGTTTGCCGACAGCCTTGCCACGCGCAGGGCAGAGGGCATCCGCATGCTGTTCCAGCACGAGGCGGACGAGCCCGTCGGCGTGTGGGACGAGGTCTATGAGGATGCGCGCGGGCTCTATGTGCGCGGCCATATCCTGGAGACCACCGGACGCGGCGCAGCCACGGCAGCCCTGATCCGCGAAGGCGCGGTCGATGGCCTCTCCATCGGCTTTCGCGTCGTTGACGAGAAGCTGCGCTCCGATGGCAAGGGCCGCGTGCTGACCCGGCTCGATCTCTGGGAAGTCTCCATCGTCACCTTCCCGATGGCCGAGGGCGCGCGCCTCGAGATCGTGCCCGCTCCCGACATCGAAGACACACCGGTCGAGGCCTTCCTCGACACGGTTCTCGCCTGAACTCGTCTCCCCAACCTCTTCAATACAAAAGGACTTCCCATGACCCGTGAAACCAAGATGAGCGCGCCCAATAGCCAGACGCGCGCCGCCCTGCACGACTTCCTTACCGCTTTCGAGCGCTTCAAGTCGGCCAATGACCAGCGCCTTTCTGAAATCGAGAAGCGCAAATCCTCCGACGTGCTGCTGGAGGAGAAAGTCGCACGCATCGATGCCGCGCTAACCCGCCAGAAGGCGGCCCTCGACCGCATGCATATCGATGCCTCGCGCCCTGCGCTGTCGGGGCGCAAGAGCGCAGGTCAGCCGGGCTGGAACGCCTATGTGCGCCGGGGCGATGCCTCCGCCCTCATTGAAGCCAAGGCGCTCTCGGCTGGCTCGCCCGGCGATGGCGGCTATGTCGCCCCGCCGGAGACCGAAGCGCTGATCAACCGGCTGATCGCGGAAAGCTCGCCCATCCGCGCCATCGCGACCGTGCGCCAGACGACGAGCCATACTTTCCGCAAGCCGGTGAGCCTTGGCGGCGCAGCCGCAGGCTGGACGGCGGAAACGGGCGCACGCACCGAGACGGCAACGCCGGACCTGACCCTGATCGAGTTCCCGACATCGGAGCTCTACGCCATGCCGGCGGCGACCCCTGTGATCCTTGATGATGCGCTGGCCGATGTGGACCAGTGGCTCGCCGAGGAGGTGCGCGATGTGTTCGCCGCTGAAGAGGGCAAGGCCTTCGTGTCTGGCAATGGCAATAACCAGCCGCGTGGCTTCCTCGCCTATGTGAATGCGCCTGAAGGCACGCAAAGCTGGGGCGAGCTTGGCTATGTCGCCAGCGGCGCGGTGGGGGATTTCGGCTCCGATCCCGTCGATGCGCTGATCGATCTGGTTTACGCGCCGGCCACCGCCTACCGCGCCGATGCGCGCTTCGTGATGAACCGCCAGACGGTGTCGCGCGTGCGCAAGCTGAAAGACGCGGACGGGCATTATATCTGGCAGCCCTCTACCGTGGCCGGTGAAGCGGCCAGCCTGATGGGCTATCCGCTGACCGAGGCCGAGGACATGCCCGATATCGGCGCCAACCAGTTCGCGATTGCCTTTGGCGATTTCGAGCGCGGTTATCTCGTGGTGGACCGTCAGGGCATCGAGGTTCTGCGCGATCCTTATTCGGCCAAGCCCTACATGCTC
>CAZCEG010000474.1:0-1758 GCA_964497275.1 uncultured Oceanicaulis sp. | reverse complement strand
CTCTACTCCCGCAGACACCGAAGCGGTATCCAAACAATCAAACGGGACCAAACACGAACGCCGGGATCCAGAGCCGCGTCCCAATGCCTTCGCCCTTCGATCTCTGGGCCCCCGCCTGCGCGGGGGCGACGAGATTGGTGCGTCTGAAAACACGAAACAAAAAAGAGAAAATCATGCTGAGACAATGGCTTGGCTTGCAGCGCAAGAGCGCTGGCAGGCTGGTGGCGCTATCGCTTGCCCCGAGGGCAGCCTGGAGCCCGCGAGACTATGCAGGCCTTGCCCGCGAGGGCTATGGCAGGAATGCCGTCGCCCATCGCTGCGTGCGCCTGATCGCCGAGGCCGCGGCCAGCGTGCCGATGAAAATCGAAGGCGAGGGCAGGGCGGCAGGCGCGGTGCGCCAGCTCCTCACCCATCCCAATCCCGACCAGACCGGCGTGGAGCTGTTTGAAACTTTCCACGGCCATCTGCAGGTCGCGGGCAATGCGTATCTGGAGATCGCGGAAGGCTTTGACGGGCCATCGGGCCTGTTCGTTCTGCGCCCTGACCGGATGCGCGTGATGCCGGGGCCGAAGGGCTGGGCCGATGCCTGGGAGTACCGCAATGGCTCTGACCGGCGGATGGTCGAGCGTGACCGCGCCAGCGGGAAAAGTCCGATCCTGCATCTCAAACTCTTCAACCCGTCCGATGATCATTACGGCCATCCGCCGCTGGAAGCGGCTGCCAAGGCGGTCGATGTCCACAATGCGGGCGGGGCATGGGCCAAAGCGCTGCTGGATAATGCCGCAAGGCCTTCCGGCGCGCTGGTGGTAACGAGCCGCGATGGCGTTGAAGCGCGCCTGACCGATCAGCAATATGAGCGCCTCAAGACGGAGCTCGAAAGCCTCCACTCCGGCCCTGCCAATGCGGGCCGCCCCCTCCTGCTGGAAGGCGGGCTGGAGTGGAAACCCATGGGCCACTCGCCAGCGGAGATGGATTTCATCGCCGCACGGCGCGAGGCCGCGCGCGAGATCGCGCTCGCCTTCGGGGTGCCGCCCATGATGCTGGGCCTGCCCGGTGACAATACCTACGCCAACTACCGCGAGGCGAATCTCGCCTTCTATCGCCAGACCGTGCTGCCGCTGGCGCGTAAGACCGCGCAGTCCTTGCAGAACTGGCTCGAACCCTGGCTGGGCGAGGGCTTTGCCATCGCGCCCGATGAAGATGCGCTGCCCGCGCTTTCCGAAGAACGCCTGACGCGCTGGAAGCGCATTGGCGAGGCCGATTTCCTGAGCGACGCGGAGAAGCGCCGCATGCTCGGCCTGACAGATAAACCGGAGACAGACGATGACGCATAATGAACGCCCCACCCACTGGCGGATCGACCGCCAGATCACGCTCGGCGTGATCGTCACCATCGCGCTGCAGACCGCTGGCGGGCTCATCTGGGCCGGAGCGACGGGTGAACGTATCCGCCATCTCGAAGCGCGCGCTGAAGCGGCCGCCCCCGTCTCCGAACGCCTCGCCCGGCTGGAGGAGCATTCGGTCCACACCCGCATCGCGCTTGAACGCATCGAGCGGCGGCTGGCGGGGGATTAGCGTCTTTTCATGTGCTCAGCCCATCCGGGCTTCGCTCCTCGCTAAAGCTGCGGGCGCGCGGTCGCGCTAGTGGCGCTCCGCGCCGGAGAGCACGTCTCAGCCAACATCCATCAACACGTGTCATCCTCGGGCGGCGTAGCGGTCCCGGGGACCCATGCCTGAAACATCCCGGCTGATCGCCCT
>CAZCEG010000473.1:0-1759 GCA_964497275.1 uncultured Oceanicaulis sp. | reverse complement strand
GCCTGGATCTGGCTCAGTACTACGAACTCAAGGCGTTTTCCCAGTTTGGCTCGGATCTGGACGCCGCCACGCAGCGCCGCCTGGCCCGGGGCGAGCGCATGGTGGAGGTCTTGAAGCAAAGCCAGTACAAACCCATGCCCGTGGGCGAGCAGGTCGTGGCTCTGACCCTGGCCACGGAAGGCATCTACGACGACCTCAAGGTGGAGAGCGTCACCCGCTTCGAGAAGGAATTCCTCGAGCACCTGCGCCAGGAAAAGGCGGATCTGCTCGCGCTTATCCGCAATACCGGCGAGGTAACCGGCGACACCAAGCAAAAGGTTCTCGACGTGGCGACGAAATTCAAGGAAGGCTTTATTGAATAGGAAGGCGCAAAGGCACTGAGGCGCAATGGCACAAAGGGCTCTGCGCCCGGCGGCCGTTCCCGTAACTTCCGTGCCCAGCCTCTAAACGCTTATGGCTCAGATACGCGACATCAAACGGCGGATCACCTCCGTCAAAAACACGCAGCAGATTACCCGCGCCATGAAAATGGTGGCGGCGGCCAAGCTGCGTCGCGCCCAGGGGCGGATGCTGGCCATGCGCCCCTACGCCGACCGTCTGACCGGCCTCATCGACGAGGTGGAATACGACCTCTTCGGCGACGAACACCCCCTCTTCCATGCCCGCGAGGAAAAGACCGTCGCCACCATCGTCATTGCCGGCGACAAGGGCCTGTGCGGCGGCTTCAACACCAACATCATCCGCCGCGCCCACCGTCATTTCCAGGAACTGGGCAGCGTGGAGCACCGGGTGTATTCGGTCGGCAAACGCGCCACCGCCGCCTTCCGCAAGGAAGGCCTCAACATTATCCACGACTACAATGATGTCTTCGACAGCCTCTCTTATGCCCTGGCCAACACCATCTGCGACGAACTGGTGGAAGACTTCATGAACGGCGTCATCGACAGCGTCTATGTCGTCTACAACGAATTCGTCACCGTCATGACCCAGAAACCCCAGGCGCGCAAAATCGTGCCTATCGACTTTGGCGCCATCCGCGAAAAGCGCCGCGCCCGCGAAAAGCAACAGCGAGATGATCTCGCCGCCGACGCCCCGACGCACGCCGTGTACGCCATGGAGCCCAGCCCGCAAGGGGTGATGCAATATCTGGTCACGCGCCTGGTGGCCACCGAAGTCTACCGCGCCACGCTGGAGAGCTACGCGGCGGAGCTGGGCGCGCGCATGACCGCCATGGACTCGGCCACCAACAATGCCGACGAAATGATCGAACGCCTAACCATGGACTACAACCGCGCGCGCCAATCCAACATCACCGCAGAACTACTGGACATTGTGGGCGGCGCGGAAGGACTGAAAGGCTAGAAACTGCAATTAAGAATTGAAAATTATGAATTAAGAATTGCGGAAGCATCACACCGCATTCAAAACAAAGAGAACAGGTTCATTTTTAATTCTTAATTATTCATTCTTAATTTTCAATTGCAACTCTGTTGCTCATGGAGGACTGACATGATCCAAGCTGCCGAAGCAACCCAGGTGGGGCGCATCACCCAAATCATCGGCCCCGTGGTGGACGCCGAGTTTGACGTGAATGCCCTGCCCAATATCTACAATGCCCTGAACATCGACGACGACACACGCGACATCCATGTTGTCGTGGAAGTGGCCCAGCACCTCGGCGAAAACCGCGTGCGCTGCGTGGCCATGGGCAGCACCGATGGCCTGCAACGCGGCATGAGCGTGGTTGATACCGGCAATC
>CAZCEG010000472.1:0-1765 GCA_964497275.1 uncultured Oceanicaulis sp. | reverse complement strand
TGCTCAATGCGATGCCATGCGATGGCGATACGCTCGACGGCATCCTGCAACTCGTTTGCCGGCCGAGTCCAAGGCAGGCGAACGAATTTATCCAGCCCGCCCCCCAGGGAAAAGACCGGGCCGGGCGAAATGATGACATTGTTGGCGGCCACCATGGAGGCCAATGCGGTTGCGCCTCGGCGTGGAAGCTCGCACCACAGCGCCATCCCGCCAGCAGGTGGGACGAAGCGCCAGCCCGGTAAATGTGATTCTACTGCGTGGATCAGTGCATCACGCTGTAGTCGCAAACGATGAAGATGTCCGGTAGCGGCCGGTCCACTTCGCAGCAGGTGCGTCGCCGCGAGTTGCTCCAGAACGGGCACGCCAAGATCGAGAGATAGGCGTGCCCTGGTCAGGCGCTCGACGAGGTGACGAGGGGCTCGAATCCAGCCCACGCGCAATCCTCCCCAGAACGCCTTGCTCATGCTGCCGAGCGTGATCGCATTAGGATGGAAGGCCGCAAACGGAGGCGGCATCTGCTGACCATCCAACGCCAGCGCGTAGTTCGTTTCGTCCACGATGGGCAGCGCGGCGTGTGCAAGAAGATGCTTCCCCAATCGCTTGCGGTGGTCTGCGGTCATGACGGCACCCGTGGGGTTCTGAAAATCGGGAACGAGATACACGAAGTCCGGCTTCACTTGCTTCACGGTTTCCATGATGCCGGCGATGTCCCATCCGTGGGCATCCAATGGCGCTTCGTGCAATCGCGCGCCGGATGCCCTCAGTGCTTCGGCCGCATTGGGGTACGTGGGGGACTCGACCAGTGCGCGCGTGCGACGCGAAGCAAGTGCGCGGGCCACGACGCTGGCGGCAGCCAGCGAACCCGGTGTGACCACGATCTGGTCAGGAGTGGTTGGCAGTCCGCGCATCGCGTAGGCCGCAGCAACGGCTTCCTGCAACACCGGCAAGCCTCCCGGAAAATATCCGTGACCGCCCAAGTAGGCGGGGAGTTGCGAAAGCGCGGCTGTGTAGGCGCTCATTACGTCGGCGGGCGCCGAGTCCGCAGTGCAGTTCAGGTCGATCCAGTCCTCGCCGACACCTTTCGGAGCAAGCACACGGTCATGGGCTCGTTCGCGCCCGCCGGGGACGGCGGTGAAGGTTCCTGCACCTTGTGTCGCGTGAGCGTAGCCGCTGTCTCGCAGCGCGGCATATGCACGCGACACGGTGGTGCGCGACAGGCCGATAGCCGCTGTTAGCTCACGCTCGCTGGGCAGGCGAACGCCAAGAGGAATGCGGCCGTCCCCAATGAGCAGCGTAAGCGCATCGGCCAGATTGGCCCAAGCTGGGCCTGGAGCAAGGTCGCCCATGAGTTCTCGAACACGGCGCGCTGAGATGGTCTCTTTCATGGTGTCCACTTTTCCATGATTGGCTATTTTTCACAATGCCAATTTTCGGCAATATGGCTACATGAAAAAAACAGTCCATCTCGTCCAACTCGGGCCTATTGAACAATTACGCGCCGGCAAGCTAATTCGACGGCTGGCGCAACTGATGCTCGGGCTGACCTTTTACGGCATTTCGATGGCAATGATGGTACGGGGCAATCTTGGACAAGCGCCGTGGGACGCGCTCCATCTTGGAATAACGGCGCATCTCCCTGTGAGCTTCGGCTGGGTTGTCGTCGGCCTTTCCTTCGTCGTGCTGTTGCTGTGGGTCCCTTTGCGCGAAATGCCGGGGCTTGGCACCCTCGCCAATGCCATCACCATCGGTGTGGTCGCGGGCCTTG
>CAZCEG010000471.1:314-1767 GCA_964497275.1 uncultured Oceanicaulis sp. | reverse complement strand
CGCGGACGGTCTATCACGCATTGCGACAGACTTCTCATCAACCGACTATGCCAGCGCAGCAACTCACCAGACTTTGCTTGCTGAATCAGCAGCAGATGATCCTCGATCACCGCCAGACTGTCGGTGAACGACATGTCGAGCGCGTTCTCGCCGCTCTGCTTCGCCGCCCGCATCATCAGATCCCGCACCAGATTGTATGCCGACAGCATCGCCCAGAACTCCTGCTCCACCAGATCCGGACCCTTGCTGCGGAACACCGTCTGCGCCTTGCCGTGACGCACCGACATCAAATGCACCTTCAATTCGTCGTAGGACATCTCGATATCCCAGCGCCAATGGTAGATTCGCGCAAACTTCTCCGGCGTGATCCGCCGGTCAAACACGTTGGTGACCAGGCGATGCTCCACTTTCCCGATGCGGTAAACAATCAACCGCACGACCAGTTTGAATTTCTTTGTCCGGCTGTTTTTTCCGCGCCCCAGCCGCGTGTCGCAGGCTTCCCCGTCCCCGCGCTCCCTTCTGCCGCGCAGTTCGATCAGATAATCGCCGCGTCCATGCTCCGCAACGATGCGGATCGTCGGCGTGGCCGGAAGCTTGCAGAGGAACTTCTGGCCGGATTCCTGCAACAGGAACAAGTCCTCGGCCTTGAAGAATCCGCGATCTTCAATCAGGACGGACTTTTCCTCCAGCCGGTTCCAGAGCAATCGCCCGAGGGTGCGCTCACTGCCGTGGATGTCGTCGAGTTCCGCGTCGATGATCCGGCGGTTGCGGATATCCAGCAGGCAGACGGCCAACATCTGCGGCCATGCCGCCTTGCCTCGGACTGTGGACTGTTTGGGAAAGCGAGAGCGGTTTTCTTCGGTGTCAGGCATGGTCAACCGGACACCGTCCATGGCGCAAGGACGCAGTCCGTAAAAGGACGTCGCCGACATTGGTTGATTAGCCAGAGAGTGAAAGAAAGTTTTGAAGGGCGCGGAGCCCAGACGGCGCCTTGCTTTGGCCAGTCAGCCATCGGTGACAGCGTTGCGGGACAACCCCGGCGCAAGAAAGCGAGCAGCTTCGATGAGAAGGGCGAAGACATTGGGAATGCTACGGTCGCGGCGCATTGTCAGAAGGATGACCAGCCAGAAGACGAGGCGAGGTTTGAGCGGCATCTTGCGACAATGAAGTTTACCGTGAGCATTGAGAGAACTGTCAACGGCCGAGACGACCGTTTTGCTGGCGAGAACATCGAGATGGAAACTTTCGGAAATATTTTCAAGCAAAGCGTGCATCCTGTCGATAGCCATATTGACCTCCTTCAACGCCGTTCGGATCCAGACAATCTGAATATCGGCGCGGGAGGTCGTTTTATTTAACCCCTTCCGTCAGGGGCATTGGCATTAGAAGTCCTCCCCGGAAATGACGTTCTCTGCGGACTTCGAGCGTGTCCTCAACCAAATTACAATCGTAT
>CAZCEG010000471.1:0-304 GCA_964497275.1 uncultured Oceanicaulis sp. | reverse complement strand
GGGCGCCATTTGCTATCCTGCTTGCTGCCACCCGTTGTACGAGATGCCCAATGCCGACAGCTACTTTCGTAAGTATGATAGGGGATTGATTCTTTCCGCATAAATGGTATTATTTGCGAATGTACGGGGTTCTTTATCGTGCGCCGTAAGTACTTAAATTGGGCTGTGCTTGTCATGACATAGTATGCGGCATTTTGCAATATAAAGATTTGCCACCTTGGCTCAGTTGGTAGAGCAGCGGTTTTGTAAACCGCAGGTCACCCGTTCGAGTCGGGTAGGTGGCTCCAGATAAAGCAGGGCCTGT
>CAZCEG010000470.1:0-1769 GCA_964497275.1 uncultured Oceanicaulis sp. | reverse complement strand
CCGAACCGGAAATGGTGAAGAAGGGCACGCCCGCCTCACCCGCGACAGCGCGCGCGGTCAGCGTCTTGCCTGTGCCCGGAGGCCCGATCAGCAGCGCGCCTTTGGGAATCTTGCCGCCGAGGCGCTGGAATTTGGACGGATCTTTCAGAAACTCGACGATCTCGGCGAGCTCTTCCTTGGCCTCGTCAATACCGGCCACGTCATCAAACGTCACCCGGCCTGTTTTCTCGGTCAGGAGCTTGGCCTTGGACTTGCCAAAGCCCATCGCGCCGCGCCCGCCGGACTGCATCTGGCGCATGAAGAAAATCCACACACCGATCAGGAGCAGCATCGGGAACCAGCCGAGCAGAATGCCCAGCAGGTTCATGCCGCCATCGGCTGCGGGGCGCGCGGTGATCTGCACGTTATTGGCGCGCAGCGCATCGGTGACGCGCGCATCGCCGGGCACTTCAGTGCGGAAGGCCTGCCCGCCACTCAACGTGCCGGAGACCGTCTGGCCCTCGATGGTTACCTCGCTCACGCGGCCCGCTTCCACATTGTCCATGAACTGGGAAAAGGTCAGCTCGTTGGAGGGCGCAGCAGGGCGCGGCCCCTGAAGGATGTTGAACAGGGCTGCGAGCAGAACCAGCAGGATAGCCCACACCAGAATATTGCGCAGATTCATCTGTCTTTCCTTCGCGGGGCCTGCAGCGGGCGCAGGCCGGGTCCGTTTCGTGTCGCGGACGGGCAGCATAGCAGCCCCGTCCCGCCTCTACCATATTGGGTCCTGCACCCGTTTTCGCCAGCCTGCCGTGCGCCTTCGCCGCAGTGACGGCACCCTTCAGGCAAGCGTGTCCGCATTCAGGACATGGGCGATCCGGTCTGCAATCATCGAGCCGATGGCCGCGCCGCCGGGCGCTTCATCGAGGCCCGCAATCAGCGCCTTATGGCCTGCCTGCACGCGCACCAGAGACGCGCGCAGCACGGGCGGCACAGCGCCCGCATGGGTTTTCTCTGCCCCGGCCGCAGATACGGTGAGCGCCTCATGCCCTGCACATACGAGGAAACGCCCGTCGAACACGCCGGCCTCGCCGGGCTGCAGTTCAAGCATGGAGGCACCGCCCTGCCCGTCCGCCCTGCCTGCACTGGCGCCCGGATCACGCCCCAGCATGCCCTGCGAGGTCAATAGCGCGCCGCCTCCGCTGGCGGGCTGGCCTGCACACAGGGCCTTGAGAAAGGTGTCCACCACCGGCGCGCGCGGCAAGTCTGCCTGCCCGCTCACCGCGGCCATTACAGCCTCCATCGCGCGCAGGGCCACGGGGGATGGCGCCCGGGCAAAGCCAGGTGCGTCCAGCGTCAGTCCGCCCCAGCCGTGCAGGCGGGCACGTTCGCCCAGCAGGGCAAAAGCCGCACTGCGGACCCGCCCGTCGAGCGCGAGCGCGGTGTCGTTCAGCGCCAGCAGCGCAGCGCCCGCAGGCGAGTGCGGCAGCGGCGCAGACTGGCGCACGCGGACACGCTCAAACCGGGTATTGGCGTTGGACGGGTCTTCAATCCATTCTGCGCCCTGTCGGGTCAGGAATGCGCGCAACCCAGCCCGCGATGCACGCACCAGAGGCCTCAAGAGGCGCAGCCCCCTGCCCTCCGGCCAGACAGGGCTCATCGCCTGCTCACTCATGGCCGCCAGCGCGCGCCAGCCTGCCTGTTTGCGCGTCAGGCGCATGATCATTGTCTCGATCACATCATCGGCCGTATGGGCCTGCCGTACCGCCAGCACGGCCTGAGCATCATCT
>CAZCEG010000469.1:0-1776 GCA_964497275.1 uncultured Oceanicaulis sp. | reverse complement strand
GGCAACGATGGCGTCAGCGAGCTTTACGGGCACAGCTTCGCGGTCGGCCACCGCGCGGCGATGGTCTTCGCTGGCTTCGTTTACGATGGCGATCAGGTCGGCCTCGCTCAAGGCACCGGACTTTGCGAGAATCGGGGCGGCCACCTCGATGGCGTCACGCGCCAGCTGCAGGATCAGGCCGCGCGGGGCCAGCGGTGCGTCGGCAAACCGGCGCGACAGCTCGGCGCGCGCATCCTGCGCCGTCTGGGCGGCAAGGGTGGACAGCACGGAATCGAAATGGACGAGCTCGGCGCTGCCTGTCTGGGGCGGTTCGTCAAAAAACAAGTCTGTGACCTCGCGCAGCAGGGCGCGCCGGCGCTCGGACGACTTTTCCCGCGCCAGTTCGGTCAATCGATGGAGGCGGCTTTCAACGGCCATGAAGATTCCCCGCGCTTTTCGCCTCGAAGGCTAGCGCCGATGAGTAAACGCCCGGTTTTACTGGGCGCGATATTGCGCCGCGTCACGCCAATTTCGCGCGCATCGTTAACGCTGGGGAAATGGCAGGTCAAAGTCCGGGCGCTGACGGGGAAGGTTGCACGGATCCGTGCCCTGCAGGGCCTCGATTTCCCGGGCGGTTGGGGGGCGTTCGTGTGCACCTTCAATGCGCTGGGCGAGTGCAGACGACAGGCCGGTGGTCGCGCCGGGAAAAGGGCGCGGCGTCAGTGGGGCGTTGTGCAGGGTGCAGCGGGCGTCAAAAGCGTAATGGGTCCATGCCTGACAGGCGGTCAGCGACGCGCAGGCCTGCGCACAGGCCTGCCAGCTGCCGGCAGGTGCACCGGTGAGGCGGACCAGAACCGCGCCGCGCCGCTCCTCGCCCTGCAGGATGGCACCCGAAGGCAGGCCGGGCACGGCAAGGCTCAAACTGGCGGCGAGGAGCGCTGTGATCATGGGCGCATTTGCGGCCAAACCGGTGAAGGAAAGGTTGCTGGTCTCTGTAGGTGAAGCTGCAGGCTAGCCGATGAGATAATCTTCCAGATCGTCCTCATCGATGTCGTTTTCGCTCACCAGCGTGCCTTTGACCGAGATGCCGGCCGCCACGACGTTCTCCGGTGTGCCGGAAATGAGGGGGTGCCAGTCGAATAGCGGCTTTCCTTCGGCGAGCAGGCGATAGGCGCAGGTTTGCGGCATCCATCGCAGCGCGCTGATATTGTCCGGCGTCAGCTTAACACACGAGGGAACGTGCGCGTGGCGGTTCGCGTAGTCCCGGCAGCGTACCGTCTCCAGATCCAGAAGCTTGCAGCCCACACAGGTGCGATGGACCTTGCCGTCTGCGTCATCCTCATCGATCAGCGAGAGCGTGCAGCACTGCCCGCAGCCATCGCAGAGCGATTCCCATTCCGCCTCGCTCATTTCGGCGAGGGATTTCGTCTGGTAAAAGGGGCGATTGTCACGCATCGCCCATAATTTAGCCCTGTTCATGGTGCCTTGAGAATGCGCCTGCCCATCGGAGACCTGCCATCACCTTCCGCGCCGACCAGCCCGTGACGTTCAAGGAGCGCCTGACCGCGTGGAGCGAAGCTGTGCGCGCGCGCACCGGCCTCATCGTGGCCGGTGTGCTGGCGATGTTCCTCTTGGCGGGCGGGATCACCGCGCAAGCCGCCTGGCACTGGGCTTTCCATGATCTGCCGCCCGTGCCCGAGAGCGCCGAGGATTTGTGGCGTGTTCGCATGGAGCCAACGGTCACCTTGCTGGATTCCGAAGGCGCAGTGCTGGCCATTCGCGGGCCGCTCTATGGCG
>CAZCEG010000468.1:0-1784 GCA_964497275.1 uncultured Oceanicaulis sp. | reverse complement strand
GAAATTCCGCCTTCCCTCGAATACTATATCGACTGGCAGGCACTCGCTCGCGACCTGGCGTTGAACGGCGAGATCCTCATCCTCCAGACCGGCTTCGATGAAGTCCATATCTTCTGGACCCGGTGACGTGCCCCCGGTCCTCACCGAGGCTGAGCGCGTTCTCGGTCCGCGCCCGGACATGACATTGGTCGTCGACGGCGGCCGCATTGTCGAAATCTGGGTTGCGGGGCGCGCGCCACGCATTGCCATCCGCGACTATGACTGGGGCCAGACAGACCCGGCCCCTGCCTTCGACCGCGAAGGCTTTCCCTATTCCGACATTCACTGGAGCGGCCCGGCATGGGCGCTTGGCCTCTCCCTTTACCCGCCAGAAAAGGAGACCCCGATGGCACAGCCCGAACTCACACACATACCGCTCGGTCAGCTGAGCGTTTCCAAACTCAACATGCGGCACGGACGCAAGAAGCCGGACGTGTCCGACATCCTGCCGTCAATTCGTGAGAAAGGCATCCGCCAGACGCTCCTCGTTCGCCGCGAAGGCGAAGGTTTTGGCGTCATCGCAGGCCGACGCCGCTACTTCGCCTTGCTCGAAATTGCCAAGGAAACCGGCACCACTCCCCTCGTGCCATGCGCGGTGATGAGCGAGGAAGATGCAGCGTCCGCTATCGAGGCATCCATCATCGAAAATATCGCCCGCCTGCCCGCCAGTGAGATGGAGCAGTATGTGGCCTTCAGGAAGCTGGCGGACGAAGGCAAAGCCCCGGAAGATATCGCTACCTTTTTCGGCGTGACCGAGCTTCTGGTGCGGCGTGTGCTCGCCCTTGCGGGCCTCGCTGCGCAAATCCGCAAACTCTACGCCGAGGATGAAATAGACCGCGAAACGATCCGCGCGCTGACGCTGGCAACACCCACCCAACAGGCAGACTGGCTGAAGCTCTGGAAGAGTGAAACTGAGCGCGCGCCGATGGGGCGCGCCTGCAAGGCATGGATCACCGGAGGCAGCGCGATTACCACAGACAAGGCCCTGTTCGACCTCGCCGGGTATACCGGCGCAGTGATGGCGGACCTCTTCGGAGACCACGCGGTGTTTACAGATTCTGCTGCCTTCTGGGACGCGCAATCAGACGCGATTTCCACGCGTGTCGACCAATACCGGGAGCGTGGCTGGGTCGATGTCATCTGCCTCGAGCGCGGCACGTACTTCCAGCGCTGGGAATACGTCCAGACCACAAGGAAGAAAGGCGGAAAGGTCTTTGTCGAGCAGCGCCATGACGGCACGGTGACGTTCCATGAAGGATGGCTCAAAGCCTCCGATGCTCGCCGCGCCAAACACCAGACCGCTGATGGAAACGCGCTATCGCCATCCGGTACAAAACCCGAAATGTCTGGCCCGATGGCGGAGTATGTCGGCCTGCATCGGCATGGCGCCGCTGCCGCCAGCCTCCTTGCCGCACCTTCCATAGCACTTCGCCTGATGGTCGCGCATGCGATCGTCGGATCATCGCTCTGGAATGTGCGCCCCCATGTCTGCGGAGCACGAAAGAGCGAAACGCATGAGAGCGTGGCGGTCTCCATCGCAAGAGCAGAAATCAGCGCCGCTTCCGAACGGGTCGAGGCGCTATTCGGCGCGCTTGGCACAGCTCGTCCCCCTGCTAATGGCGATGCCTATGCGCTCTGCGAGATTTTCTCGGCGTTACTCGCCATGTCGGATGAGGAAGTCATGCAGGTGCTCGCGCTGAGAATGGCCGAAACGCTGGTATCGGGAGGCTCAGTGGTAGAGGCCG
>CAZCEG010000467.1:0-1788 GCA_964497275.1 uncultured Oceanicaulis sp. | reverse complement strand
CCCCCCTGAACGGCAGAAGGCCAAAATATTTCACTCACGGAATCGCCTGAAACGCCTATTTTTACAGTGTTTGCGCTATAATACGGCCCATGATTTCCAGCGCTGCCAAGGCCACTGTCGAAGCCCCCGATCCGGCAGTATTGATCGCCCAGCAGCAGCAACTCATTCAAGGCCTTCAGCAGCAAATCCGCCTGCTGCAAGAGAAGGTCAACTACCTCACCCAGCAACGCTTTGGCCGCAAGAGCGAACAGCTCGAAGCGGTCGGTCAGGGCACCCTGTTCGATCAGCCGGCAGTCGATAGCACGCCCGAAGTCGAGCCACCGCTCGATGACGAAGCACCACTCAAGGCCCGCAAGCCGGGCGGCCGTCGCCGTCCACCGCCGGAGCTGCCACGCCTGCGCATCGAGCACGACCTGCCGGAGGCCGACCAGACCTGTGCCTGCGGCTGTCCGGCGCGCGTCAAGGTAGTTGTCGCCTGAATCATGCGGCTTGTTTCGCCTTATTCTGCCTTGAGAGCGCAGCGTTGATGACCGAATCGCGTTCCGGATTCAGCGTCACGGCGCCTGCGGGCGTCCAGTTCCTGGTCGAGCCTGACCACCGGCGAGGGTTGGCCTCGCGGGCACTGACGTAAACCGCATGCCGGGCCGCCAGAAGGTCATGGTCTGCTCCTGCATGGCGTTGCGCCGGAGTCACATACCGGATCCCACTGTGGCGATGCTCGATGTTGTACCAGTGCACGAATGCCACGGCCCACGCACGCGCCGCACTCAAGTCGGCGAACCCTCGTGCCGGAAACTCGGGCCGGTACTTGGCGGTGCGGAACAGCGCCTCGGCGTAGGCGTTGTCGTCGGATACGCGGGGCCGCGAGTACGACGGTTTGATCTCCAACCAGTGCAGCATCGCCAGCACCGTGGTGGCCTTCAACGTGGCCCCGTTGTCGCCGTGCAGCACCGGCTTGTCAGCGGCGGCATGGATCCCCTCGGCCAGCGCCGTGCGCCGCACCAGATGCGCGGCGTGTTCGGCACTGTCGCTGTCGTGGACCTCAAAGCCCACGATCTTGCGGCTGTACAGGTCCAGGATCAGGTACAGGTAGAACCAGGCCCCACCGACCGTAGCTGGCAGGAACGTCATATCCCAGCACCATACCTCGTTGGGTTTGGCCGCCACGTGCGTCGTCGGCGGACGCGATGCCTGCGGGGCTTTGGCCCGTCCGCGATGGCCGCTCTGCCCGGCGCCGCGCAACACGCGATGGAAGCTCGATTCCGAGGCCAGATAGACGCCCTCATCGGCCAGCATGGGCACGATCCGCGCCGGCGGTATCGCGGCAAAGCGCGGCGCGTTGGCCACCGCCAGGATGTGCGCGCGCTCGACCTCCGACAAGGCGTGGGCCGGCGTTGCATGGACCGCTTCCGGCCGTCTGTCGCCGCGCACCAGACCATCACCGGCCTTCCAGCGCTGCAGCGTGCGCACATCGATGCCTACAAGTTCACAGGCCGGTTTGAGCCGGCTACCTTCGGCATGGGCTTGTTCGATGTGACTGACCATGAGTTGGCGATCTTCCAGGCGGATCATGCGTCCTCGCCCTCCTCGAAGATCGCCGAGAGTTTTTTTGACAGCACCAGCAAGGCAGCCGTCTCGGCCAGTGCCTTGTCCTTGCGGTTCACCTCACGCTCCAGTGCCTTGATGCGCTTTTGGGCCTGCCGCGTCTGCTGCGGACTGGCGCGTGTCTCTTCCGGCGCCGCCAGCGCCGCCGTGGCGCTTTGCCGCCACTTCTCCAACTCCGCGGGG
>CAZCEG010000466.1:0-1792 GCA_964497275.1 uncultured Oceanicaulis sp. | reverse complement strand
GATTGCGACCGCCGGAAACCGGCATGGGTCAGAGCATCATTGAGCCCTGGACCTTCTGCCGGATCGACACGGGTGAAGACCTTGCGCTCCAGCCGCCCCGGCAGATAGGGGCAGGGCGTTGGTGCCGTCAGGAAGAACGGCAATTGGCGCGTGGTAAACGGGTGCGTCACCGGTCCACTATACCCCTCATGGCCGGGCAGCGAATCCGCCCGTCAGGAGCTGAGTGTAACCAGAGAATCTTTTCCCCGGAACAGGCCTGTGTGTTGTCCCGGCCAGACGCCCTAGAGCGCGCCACCCGGCGGCAGTACCGGTGCCTCACGCAAGAGCACGATCGACAGGCGGCGATTGCCCGCCATGTAGGGATCGTCCGGGAAAAGCGGCTCGGAGGCCGCCTTGCCGCGTACATCGGCCACACGGTCATCAGAGATGCCGCGTTCCTGCAGGATGCGCAGGGCAGCATTGGCGCGCGCCGAGGACAGTTCCCAGTTGGACGTGCCGCCAGCGGGGGTCATCGACGCATCGGTGTGGCCGGAAATCGTGATGCGGTTGGAAAGCTGACCCACCACGTCTGCAACGGCCCGCAGCAACACGATAGCGCGCTCGTTGGGCCGGGTAGCGCCCGCATTGAACATCGGGCGGCCTTCCTCGTCGATCAGCTGGATGCGCAGGCCTTCCGGGGTCTGGTCGATGATGACATGACGCGACAGCTCGGCCAGTTCCGGCATGTCCTGCAGGGCCTGGCGCAAGGATAGCTCAGCGCTCTGGAACTCGGCAGCTTCGCGGCGCGCAAGCGCACTGGCGATGGCGGTCTGCGAGATATCCGGGCTTTCCGAATTCTCACGCGCATCCGGGTTCTGTTGCTGGTCGGCACTCTGGACGCGCTGCGGTTGGGGGGCGAGGCGTTCGACCACGGCAGAGGCACCGCGCGAGCGCGCGCCTTCCTCGCCAAACTCGCTGCCGCCCATGATGCCGCCGGAACCGGAGGTGGAGGGGCTGACGCTGGCGGGTGCAAAATAGTCAGCAATACCGCGCTTCTGCTCTGGACTTGCCGTGTTGATCAGCCACATCAGCAGGAAGAACGCCATCATGGCGGTCACGAAGTCCGCATAGGCGACTTTCCATGCGCCACCATGGTGGCCATGCCCGCCCTTCTTGACTTTCTTGATGATGATCGGTTGACCAGACGCCATGACTCACACCCACCCATTAGTCTTGTTTTGCGGCACAGTACGCGAACAGGGTTAAGAGCGGGTTGAGGCGGGTACAGGAGGATTGCATTGGAAACCGCGCGCGCCTTCCGGGACGCCCTGGCCTGCTACCCTACAGGCGTGGCGATCGTCACCCTGCACGATGGCGACAAGGTGAGGGCGCTGACCATCAACTCGTTTGCTTCGGTTTCGCTGGAGCCGCGTCTGGTGTTGTGGTCTCTGGACCGGGCGAGCCTGCGGTTCGAGCCCTTCTCCCGCGCCACGCGCTACGCGATCAACGTGCTGGGCGCTGATCAGGACGCGCTGGCGCTATCGTGCGCCCGCGACGATGATCTGGAGCGTGCGGGCGGCAAGTGGCGCGCAGGGCAGACCGGCGTGCCGCTGATACCCAATGCCATAGCCTGCTTCGAGTGTGCTCTCGACGCCGTGCATGCAGGCGGCGACCACATCATCATCGTTGGCAAGGTGGAAGCCTTCGAGCAGCCGCGCACTGCGCCCGCGCTCGTCTTCCACCGGTCCGTATTTGCAGCCGCGCACTAGGCAGGGCAGGAGCTACCCGCATGGCCAACACGGCATTTCTCGGT
>CAZCEG010000465.1:0-1804 GCA_964497275.1 uncultured Oceanicaulis sp. | reverse complement strand
GAAAAGGAGACGCCGGCCGCTAAAAGAAGATCGCGGCGGCGAAGAAGGCGAAGAAGAAGCCGACCGCCCACACGATAGCGGCCACGATCAGAACGATCCCGCCCCAGCGGCGCATGCGGGCGCAAGCCGCCGCCTGTTTCGGGTCCGCCGGGCAGGGTGCGTTGCGGGTGAACCATCGCATGGCGAAGGCCGCGAGCAGCAACGCGCCCGACAAGGCAAAGAGCGGCCCCTTCCACGCGGTGAAGGCCACCAGGCCCGGCACGTTGGCGACCAGCCCCGCCATCACGGCACCTGCCCCTATGGTCACCAGAAGGGCAGGCAGCGCACAGCAGATGAGCGTGGAGAGGCTGGCGAAAAGGGCGAGGGCTGGCGCCCCCGCCTCGCGAATGGCCAGTCGCATCACAGCGTCTCCGGACGGCGAATGCCGTTTTCCTGATAGCCGGAGCGCCGGATCAGATCGGAGATGGTGGCGTCTTCCAGCTGCGCGCCGTCACGCAGCACGAAGGTCAGCGTCTTGGCATCGAGGTCCACGGTTGCGGCGGCGACCTCGGAGCGGCGCTCGAATGTGCGGGTCATGGCGAGCGCGCAGAAATCGCACACTGCCCCCAGCACATCGACGATGACCAGCGAACCGCCCTCATCGAGCGCGGACTGCATGGCAGGGGTAAGCTGGGCCGGTGACAGCTCTTCCTGGGCGAGCGCCAGCGGGGACACCATCACAGGCGCCGAAACGGCAAGGGCGATGGCAAGCGTGATATTGCGGATGGACATGATCTGTCTCCTTGGAGATGAACCGCTTCAGAAGCGGTATTGAAGCTGGATAAAGGGTTTGTCGTCGGTCACGGACCAGCCGAACTCGGCCAGAAGCGGCCCCTGAAAGAAGCGCACCAGCGGGGTAACGCCGACAGGGTTCTCGGCCTCGGGACTGTGTTCCACCTGCACCATGAGCCAGGTGTGAAGGGCACCGTAATTGGCGACGTAAGGGGCAACACCCACCCGCGCAGCCTGCATGGCCGTCTCGCCGACCGTGTCACCGGCAAAGCCTCTGGCCATGTAGGAAACGAACCAGCGTCGCGTCTCCCAGTCTGCCATCAGGCCCAGCGAACCGGCTGCGCCTGTGCCCGCGGGATTGCCGTTGACGCCATAGGCGACACCGGCAGCGCCGGAGAGGTAGATGTTGGCCTGATAGTCCTCACCGAACCAGCGATTGGCGAGCCAGGTAAGCTGCGCGCCGTGAAAGACGTGATCGTCCTCACGGTGCCACTCCCCGCGATAGCCGACGGAGTAGCGATGGTGGGGCGTGTAGTGTGCCCAGATGGCGCTCATGTCCCGATCGTGTTCGGTGATGAGCGTGGTGCCGCCTTCGTAGGATACCGGGCGCGCCTCCGCCGTGGCCGGCAGACAGCACACAGCCAGCGCCATGGAGGCCGCCGCAAATGCAAGATGTTTCAAGGGAAATTTCTCCCGTCTGATCATTCCAGATGGGCGCAAGCGTGCTCGCGCCGGTTCAGGGAAGGATCAGGCCCGGGGAGGAGGCGGCTCGTGCGCGGACGGCCCGGCAATCGCAAGCTTTACGGCAAACAGGTGCGGCGCACCGTGCAGCGGCGCTCCCCCGAGCGGGGCCATATCCGCCATCAGCCCGATGCCGAGCGCGCACTCGACGCAAGCTGCACCGCCCTGACAGGCAGCAGTTTCGGCTACGTCGATGGCTTGTTCGGCCTCCGGATCAAATCCGGCCGGCCAGTGACAGGGGGGAAGATGGGCGTAAGCGTGCGCGCCCGCTTCCATCGCGGCAGAACCGTCG
>CAZCEG010000464.1:0-1815 GCA_964497275.1 uncultured Oceanicaulis sp. | reverse complement strand
CACCGATGCGGCCTATGGCGATCACGCGGCGGATCTTGCAAAGGCCCTGAAAGCGGCGGGCGCGAACGCGGTCTGGCTCGCAGGCAAGCTCGACGCCGTGAGCGACGCCAGCGCCATCGACCACGCCATCCACATGCGCTCCAATGCGCTGGAAGATGGCCGCCTTGCCCTTGCTGCCATGGGGGTTCAGCCATGACGCGCGCCCGGCCCGACTTCACCAGGCTCGCCTTCACCCCGCCCGCCCCGCGCGGCGCAGCGCCCGCGACCGGCGAGGCCTGGCAGAGCCCGGAAGGCATCCCGGTGGCGCCTGCCTACGGCGCGGATCACATTCAAAGCCTTGATTTCGTTGACGGCATGCCGGGCCTTGCACCCTTCCATCGCGGTCCCTACCCCACCATGTTCGTCCAGCGGCCCTGGACGATCCGCCAATATGCCGGCTTCTCGACGGCAACCGAATCCAACGCCTTCTACCGGCGCAATCTGGCTGCCGGACAGAAGGGCCTCTCCATCGCTTTCGATCTGGCGACCCACCGGGGCTATGACAGCGATAATCCGCGCGTGATCGGCGATGTCGGCATGGCGGGCGTGGCCATCGATTCCATTCTCGACATGCGCCAGCTCTTTGATGGCATTCCGCTCGATCAGATGAGCGTGTCGATGACGATGAATGGCGCGGTGCTGCCGGTGCTCGCGCTCTACATTGTTGCCGCCGAAGAACAGGGTGTGAAGCCGCATCAGCTTTCAGGAACGATCCAGAACGACATCCTGAAAGAGTTCATGGTGCGCAACACCTATATTTATCCGCCAGCGCCCTCCATGCGGATCATTTCGGACATTTTCGCTTTCACCTCTCAGGAAATGCCGAAATTCAACTCCATCTCCATTTCCGGCTATCACATGCAGGAGGCAGGCGCTCCGGCAGACTTGGAGCTGGCCTACACCATCGCCGATGGCCTCGAATACATCTCGGCAGGTGTGAAGGCGGGCCTCGATGTGGACAGCTTTGCCCCCCGTCTTTCCTTCTTCTGGGGCATTTCCATGAATTATTTCATGGAAGTAGCCAAGTTGCGCGCCGCGCGCCTGATCTGGGCAAAACTGGTGAAGGAGCGCTTTGCGCCCAAAAGCGACAAGGCACTCTCCCTTCGCACTCATTCCCAGACCTCCGGCTGGTCGCTCACCGCGCAGGACGTGTTCAACAATGTCGCGCGCACGACCATTGAGGCGATGGCCGCCGTGGATGGCCACACGCAGTCGCTCCACACCAACTCGCTGGACGAGGCGCTGGCCCTGCCGACAGATTTCTCTGCCCGCATCGCCCGCAACACCCAGCTGGTGCTGGAAAGCGAGGCCCACCTTACCGACACGATCGATCCGTGGGGCGGCTCATGGTTTGTCGAGCGGCTTACCCATGATCTGGCTGCACGCGCGCTGGAACACATCGCCGAGATCGATGCGCTCGGCGGCATGGCGAAAGCCATCGAGGACGGCACGCCGAAGCTCCGCATCGAGGAAGCGGCCGCCAAGACGCAAGCGCGCATCGATTCCGGCCAGCAGACGATTGTCGGCGTGAACAAGTTCCGCCTGAACGAGCCTGAAGACGTGCCGGTGTTGAAGGTCGATAATGCGAGCGTCCGCCGCCAGCAGCTTGAAAAGCTGGAGCGGCTGAAGCGCGAGCGTGACCCGGCAAAGGTGGAAGCGGCGCTGAACGCCCTCACCCATGCGGCGGAGACAAAAACCGGCAATCTTCTTGCCTTGAGCGTGGAGGCCGCCCGCGCGCACGCCACGGTGGGCGAAATTTCCTCCGCTCTGGAAAAG
>CAZCEG010000463.1:0-1823 GCA_964497275.1 uncultured Oceanicaulis sp. | reverse complement strand
TGATTGACGACCCCAACCAGCTTGAGGGGGCGGAGAAAGCCGCCGTGATCCTGATGGCGCTTGGCGAAGAGCAGGCCGCGCTGTGGGAGATGATGGATGAGGAAGAGATCCGCGTCGTCTCGCAGGCCATGGCCTCGCTCGGCAATGTGTCGGCCAACGCTGTTGAAAAGCTGATCGTGGAATTTGTCGGCTCGATGTCGACCACAGGGTCGATCTCAGGTTCGGTGGAGCGTACCCAGCGCCTGTTGTCGTCCTTCCTGCCCGAGGAACGGGTGGAAGCCATCATGGAAGAGCTGCGCGGCCCTGCCGGGCGCACCATGTGGGACAAGCTTGGCAATGTGAACGAGACGGTTCTCGCCAATTATCTGAAGAACGAATACCCGCAGACGGTGGCCGTAGTGCTGTCCAAGGTGAAGCCAGAGCATGCCTCGCGCGTACTCTCTGCCCTGCCGGAAGATTTCGCGCTGGAAGTGGTGATGCGCATGCTGCGCATGGAGCCGGTGCAGCGCGAAATTCTCGACAAGATCGAGCAGACCCTGCGCACGGAGTTCATGAGCAATCTGGCGCGTACCTCCAAGCAGGACAGCCACGAAATGATGGCTGACATCTTCAACAATTTCGACCGCCAGACCGAGAACCGCTTCCTCGCCGCACTCGAGGAACGCAACCGGGATAGCGCGGAGAAGATCCGCTCGCTCATGTTCGTCTTTGAAGACCTCGGAAAGCTCGATCCGCAGGGCATCCAGACCCTGCTGCGTGCAGTCAACAAGGACCAGCTCGGCCTTGCCCTCAAGGGCGCATCCGACACGCTGCGCGACCTGTTCTTCTCCAACATGTCCGAACGCGCCGCCAAAATCCTGCGCGAGGACATGGCCACGATGGGGCCTGTGCGGCTGAAGGACGTCGATCAGGCCCAGCAAGCCATGGTCAACACCGCCAAGGACCTCGCCGCCAAGGGCGAAATTCTCATCGCCGATGGCGGCGGTGAAGACGAGCTGATCTACTAGGAATGACCGCTTTGAGCACGCGACACACACCTTTTGGCTTCGACCGCGTCTTTGCAGCGGACGGAACGGTGCTGCGCGATGGCGAGCGCGTAAAACGCATGCTTACCCTTGCAGAGGCGGAAGAGCAGGCCGAGGCGGCAGCGCGTCAGGCGCTTCAGGGCGAAACGGCAGAGGCCGCCCGTCAGACGGCCGAAGCGGTCAAGGTTCTCAGCGCCCGCATACAGACCATTCTGGTGCGCATGGACACTGAATCGGCGGCCATGCGCGCCGATGCGGCCCGCCTTGCCCTGTCCGCTGCCCGTCAGATTGCAGGCGCAGCCCTCGAGCGGTTTGGCGACGAAGCGGTGCTAGAATGTGCAGGTTCGATCATGGACGATCTGCGCGCAGAACCGCGCATCGCGATACGCGTCGCCCCGCAGCTCGCCGATGCCGTTGCCGACCAGCTTCAGGCCGTGGCCGAGCTGAAGGGCTTTGAAGGCGCGCTGGTCATTCGCGGCGATGAGGAGGTCGCGGTTGGCGATTGCGTGCTGGAATGGCGCGCAGGCTCCGTCGAGCGCAGCGCGAGCGACATTGAAACCCGCATTGGCGACATCATCGAGCGCTGGCTTGCCGCGCCTGCCGAAGACACGACGCCCCACATGGCTGCCGAGGAGTTGAAACATGGCTGACCCGACCGATCTCGATCTGCCCGATCTCAATCGTCCAGGGTCCGACAGCGCGAGCTGCAGCGATGCCGCGACGATGGAGATTCCCTCAAAGTCACTGATCGACGAACAGATCCGCACCGCGGTTGATCTCGCGCCCGTCTATGACGTG
>CAZCEG010000462.1:0-1836 GCA_964497275.1 uncultured Oceanicaulis sp. | reverse complement strand
CTCAGGCGGCGAGCAGCAGCGCGTCGCGCTCGCCCGGGCGCTCGCCCCGTCGCCGTCCGTCATGCTGCTGGACGAGCCTTTCAGCGGGCTCGACCGCCGCCTGCGCGCCGACCTGTCGGCCATGACGCTGGAGGTCTTGCGCGCCTCTGACACCGCCTCGCTGATCATCACCCATGACGCGGACGATGCGCTGGCCAGCACCGACGAGATCGCGCTCATGGAGGCGGGCACCATCATCCAGACAGGCACCCCCGACCAGCTTTACCTCGCGCCGGTATCGGAGAATGCCGCGCGCATGCTGGGCGAGGTGGAGGTGTTTGCCGGTACGGTCTCGGGTGGCGCGGTGGCAACGCCGCTGGGCCCGGTGGCGGCCCGCCACACCGAAGGCAGTGCGGCAAAAGTGCTGATCCGGCCGGAAGGCCTTCATGTCGGCCCTGAAGGCACGCCCGGCACCCCGGCCACCCTCTCCGCCCGCCGCGCGGCGGGTCCTGCCGTCCAGTTTACCGCTCTGCTCGAGGATGGCACGCAGATCACTGCACGCGCCGCCATCAATCATCCCGGCCAGCCCGGAGACAGGGTCACCCTATCGCTCGACCCTGCCTTTGTGAGCGTGGTGGCAGCCTGAACGCCATCACCAGCGCAAAAGGAACGGCCCGGCGATAAATCCTGCAAGCCCGCTCAGCGCGATCCCGGCGACATACCAGCTTGCCATAAAGGCGAGGCTGTATTCGTTGCAGGCAATGGCATAGACGCTCGCGCCGGCAGCGCCGGACATGAGGCCCGCCGCCAGCCCGGCGGCTTTCAGATCCACAGGTGCCAGGCGGCGCATCGCCAGCATGGTGGAGGCAAATATTGGCAGGGCCAGCCCTGCAACCCAGAACGGGCACTCATTCCACGAATGCCCTAGCCAGAGCTCCATGCGCGACTCAGGTGCCGTCATGGCGATCTCGATCACGCCGCCGAGTGCGAACACCAGGACGAGCCCTCCTGCGGCCATACCCCACCAGCGCGCCTGTCCACCGGGAACAGACAGGCGGGCAGATGCGGGCAGCATCACCGCGAACAGACCAAGGGTGAGGGCCAGCTTGGCCCAGAAACCCGGCGTCCCAAGGGCACTGAGGAAGTCTGGCCGTACCCCATAAACCAGCAGCAGCACGCCAAGCGATACTGCGGCGCCGATGGCCGCCGCCAGCGCGGTAATGCGCACGGTCCGGGCTGGCCTTACCGGCGTGAGATCGGCGGCGAGGTGATCAATCAGCTTTGTCATCGCGTCCTCCATCCGACTGGCGCAGACGGCGGCGTACAGCTTTCAGACCCCTGTGAACGCTCATCTTCAGCGTGCTTTCCGTGGCCCCCAGACGCCGGGCAGCCTCCGCATGGCTCAGCCCCTCGACCCGCGTAAGATTGATTGCAGACCTCTGCCGGGCGGGCAGTGCCTGCATCAGCTTTTCAAGATCTGCGCGCGCCAGCGCTGCATCAAGATCGGGATTGCCGTCCCACGAGGACGCCTCGTCATCCAGCGGCTCGTAAGCACGAATTCTGCCGCGGCGATAGGCATCCACCAGCTTTTAGCGGGCTATAGCATAGACCCAGCTCGTGAAGTTCTGGTCCGGATTGAATGTGTGCCGCTTTGCATGAATGGCCATAAGCGTGTCCTGAACGAGGTCCCCCGCACGGTCGCTGTCACCTGACAGCCGTCGTCTGAAAAACAGGAATAGATGGCGCTGCACGATAGCCAGCAACGCCGTATAGGCTCCCGAATCGCCCTTCTGAGCCAGGATCATAAGAGCTTTAAGCTCGGTCTCGTCGCGCGTCATACCACCCGTCAATTCGTGC
>CAZCEG010000461.1:0-1836 GCA_964497275.1 uncultured Oceanicaulis sp. | reverse complement strand
CCCATGCCTGCAACGAACGTATAAGCGGAACCTCTGCGGCATGGGTCACCCGCATAAAGCGGGTGATGACAGCTGGATGGGTATGTACTGACCCCACCCCCGCCCTTGCCCTGGCCGCCCGCTCCCGCTAGCTCCCCTGCCATGACAAAACCGGCAAAGCCCCGACCCCGCAAGAAGCCCCGTCCGCGCGCGATACCGCGTGCCGAGGCGGCGGCGATCTTTGAAACCCTGTCGCGTATCATGCCCGAGCCGAAGACGGAGCTGGAATACACCAACCCGTTCACGCTGGTGGTGGCGGTCGCCCTGTCCGCGCAGGCAACCGATGTGGGTGTGAACAAGGCGACACGCCGCCTGTTTGCCGAGGCTGATACGCCGGAGAAGATGCTCGAGCTCGGCGAGGACGGCGTACGCGAGCACATCAAGACCATCGGTCTGTTCCGCAACAAGGCGAAGAATGTCATCGCGCTTTCGCGCATGATTATCGAGGAGTTCGGCGGTGAGGTGCCGCAAACCCGCGATGAGCTGATCCGTCTGCCCGGCGTCGGCCGCAAGACGGCCAATGTCGTGCTGAACGAGGCGTTCGGCCAGCATACGATTGCCGTCGATACGCATATCTTCCGGGTCTCCAACCGCACGAAACTGGCCCCCGGCAAGACGCCTGACGAGGTGGAGGCGGGGCTGGAGCGGATCACGCCGCCGGAATACCTCAAGGGCGCGCATCACTGGCTGATCCTGCACGGCCGCTATGTCTGCAAGGCCAGAAAGCCGGAATGCTGGCGCTGCGCGATTGCGGAGCTGTGCCGCTTCAAGCCCAAGACGCCTCTTCCGGGCGCGCAGAAAGCTCAGTAACGCGTTGCCGGGTTAACCGTAATTTCGCATCGTCATGCCCAGATAGGGCGCGACAGGGGCGGCGACTGGCCGGGCAGGACGGGTGCAAAGCGTAGTGGCAGGAAGCTTGGACAAGATCAGGCCGGTCATTCTGTGTGGCGGCGGCGGCACGCGGCTCTGGCCGCTGTCCAATGCCGTCACGCCCAAGCAGTTCCTGCACCTGACCGGTGAAGGCTCGATGCTGGCCGAGACGCTCAAGCGCGTCAGCGACCCTGCGCGCTTTGACGCCCCGCTGGCCATCGGATCGCTAAGGCAGGCGGGCCGCCTCGCCGAAGCGCTGCCGGGTGTGAAGCTGATCCTGGAGCCGATGGGGCGTAATTCCGCGCCAGCCATTGCGGCCGCTGCGTTGGTGGCCGATCCCCAATCCCTCCTGCTGGTCCTGCCGTCTGATCATCACATTGCCGATGTGGCCGCCTTCCAGTGCGCGCTGGACGCAGGCCGGGTGGCAGCCGAGGCGGGCCATATCGTCACCTTCGGGATCACCCCGACTCATCCTGCTACCGGCTATGGCTATATCGAAACGGGCGAGGCGGACGGCCCTGCGCTGCGTGTAAAGGCGTTCGTGGAAAAGCCGGATCTGGCCACCGCGCAGGCCTATCTCGCCTCCGGGCGATATGTCTGGAATGCGGGTATTTTCCTCTTCCGGGCGCAGGTGATGCGCGATGCGCTGGCCGCCCATGCGCCCGATATTCTCGAAGCGGTGGCGCGTGCCCTTCGCCCCGATGGCCGCCTTGACCCGGATGAGTTTGCAGCCTGCCGGGCGCAGTCGATTGACTACGCCGTGATGGAGAAGGCCGCCAATATCCGCGTTGTGCCCGCCGACATGGGCTGGAGTGATCTGGGCGATTATCACGCCTTGCATGCCCTCACCGCCAAGGGCGGCAATCACATGGAAGGCCTCGTCGTCGCTGAAGACGTTTCGGACAGCCTGATCCACAGCGCCGGGCC
>CAZCEG010000460.1:252-1840 GCA_964497275.1 uncultured Oceanicaulis sp. | reverse complement strand
TGAGCTACTCCCCGTAAATCGGACAGTGACGTAAGCTACGGGTTCGGTGTCTGCTGGTCTTCGCAGAGAGGAGATCAGCGATGACGAAGCGCAGGCAGTACAAGCCCGAGTTCAAGGCGCGTGTGGCGCTCGAGGCGGTGAAGGGCGAGCAGACGGTTGCCGAACTGGCGAGCCGGTTCGACGTGCACCCGACGATGATCCACCAATGGAAGAAGGCGCTGCTGGACGGCGCCTCGGATATCTTCCAGCGCGGTCGGAGCGAGCCGGAGGTGGACGCCGCGCAGGTCAAGGAGCTGCACGCGAAGATCGGCGAGCTGACGGTGGAACGGGATTTTTTGGAACAAGGGCTGCGTCGGCTCCCCGGCAGGAGCGCAAGGCGATGATCCGGCCCGACCATCCCTCCCTATCGATCGTCCGGCAATGCCGCCTCGTCTCGATCAGCCGGTCGGGCTTCTATCACACGCCAAGGGGCGAGAGCCCGGAGAACCTGGCGTTGATGGCGGAGATCGACCGTCAGTTCCTGGAGACGCCGTTCTATGGTGCCCGGCAGATGACGTGGCACCTGCGGGCGGCTGGTCGGCTGGTGAATGTCAAGCGGGTGCGTCGGCTGATGCGGCTGATGGGGCTGATGCCTATCTACCGCAAGCCGCGGACCAGCGTTCCGGCCCCGGGACACCGGCTCTACCCGTATCTGTTGCGCGGGCTTCGGATCGAGCGGCCCAACCAGGTGTGGTGCGCCGATATCACGTACATCCCGCTGGCCAGGGGCTTCCTGTACTTGGTGGCGATCATGGACTGGTCGAGCCGCAAGGTGCTGGCGTGGCGGCTGTCGAACACCATGGACGTGCAGTTCTGTGTCGAGGCGCTGGAGGAGGCGCTCGGCCGTCATGGCCCGCCGGAGATCTTCAACACCGATCAGGGCAGCCAGTTCACCTCGTGGGCTTGGACGCAACGCTTGAAGACGGCGGGCGTGCGCATCTCGATGGACGGCCGCGGCCGGTTCCTCGACAACATCTTCATCGAACGGCTGTGGCGCTCGATGAAGTACGAGTGCGTCTACCTGCGCGCGTTCACCGGCGGGCGCGAGGCTCGCCGGGAGATCAGCAACTGGGTGGACTTCTACAACCACCGGCGACCGCACGCCGCGCATGGCGGCGAGACGCCGATCAGGATATATCGGGACAGGCTGTCGGCCTCCGGCCCGGGCTCCCGCCCGGCCCTCCAGCCGACAGCCAAGGTGGCGTGACGAACGTGGTGGGAAACCCGACCGGCAGGCATCGACTGTAGCTTAAATTGCCGTCAAACCTGTCCAACGGATGGGGAGTAGCTCAAACAACCCTGTTCTGGAACGCCTGCCGTTCCAGAACGTGGCCGGCAACGCCTACAAGTACAACCGCGAAGGCGAACTGCCTGGCATCGCGGTTCGTGGCATCAACGAGAGCTACACGGAATCGACTGGCGTGATTAACCCGGTGACGGAATCGCTCACCATCGTCGGTGGCGACAGCGATTATGACGTTGCGCTTATCGCCATGGGCGCCGGCAACATCGATGCGCGGGCGGCCCATGACGCGCTGAAGGCGAAGGC
>CAZCEG010000460.1:0-242 GCA_964497275.1 uncultured Oceanicaulis sp. | reverse complement strand
TCGACGGTCTCAACGTCCGCCTGACGGGCGATCAGGTTATCGACGCCGGCAGCGTCGGCGGTGCCACGCTGACCCTGCCGAAGCTGGACGAGCTGATCGATGTGGTGCAAGGCACGCCGGATGTTCTGCTTATGTCGAAGGCAATGAGGCGCAAGGTAAATGCGCTGATGCGCGCGGCCGGCCAGGCCACCGAGACTGTTTCCGACAGCTTCGGCCGCCAGATTCAGGCATACGCCGGAATC
>CAZCEG010000459.1:0-1841 GCA_964497275.1 uncultured Oceanicaulis sp. | reverse complement strand
CTGAACGATCGCTGCACAGCCAGCCGGTGCCACGCAGTGGCGGACTGGCTGTAATGGCCGCAACCTTTCTCACGCTGCTGCTGGTCGATCTGCCCGAGCGCGGCGTTCTGCTGGCGGCGCTGCCCGCACTGGTGGCCGTGTCGATGGTGGACGATTTTCGCGGCCTCTCGGCGGGGCTGCGCTTCTCGGTTCATGCGCTGGTGGCAGTCGTGGTTGTTCTGTGCCTGCCTACTGGGGAGAAGAGCTGGATGTGGGCGGCGGTCGCGATTCCTTCCGTGGTCTGGATGACCAATCTGTTCAATTTCATGGACGGGTCGGATGGCCTGGCCGGGGGCATGGCTGCTTTCGGCTTCGGCACGCTGGGGGTAGCCGCGCTAATGGCAGGGGATGTCGGCATGGCCACACTCTGCCTCGGCGTCGTTGCAGCTTCCGTGGCCTTCCTGCGGGTGAACTGGCATCCCGCACGCATCTTCATGGGCGATGGTGGTTCGGTGCCACTGGGTTTCATGGCGGCGGCGCTCGGTCTGGCCGGCGCCGCGCGCGGATTGTGGCCGATCTGGTTTCCCCCGCTCGTGTTCTTGCTCTTCATTTTCGATGCCACGGCCACCTTGTGTCGCCGGGCCTTACGGGGCGAGAAGTTCTGGCGGCCGCACCGGACGCACTATTACCAGCGCATGGTACGCATGGGACTGGGCCATGCGCGTACAGCGAAGCTGTGCTACGTTGCCATGGCCGGAAGCGGTGTGTCCGCGCTGCTGGCGCTGGCGCTAGCGCCTGATGCCGGCCCTTGGCTGATACTCGCCTGGTCGATTGCCTACGCACTTGCTGCCCGTGTCATCGATGCCCGCTGGCGGCGTCATCAAGCATCGAACCACCTTACTGCATGATGTACTCCCAGATTTCGCGCTCTGTCGTCGTTTTCGTCAGCGACGTCCTGCTCGCTCTGCTCGCTTGGTGGGGCGCCTTCCTGTTGCGCTTCAATTTTTCCATCCCGCCCGAATTCACGGCTAGCCTGCTGTATTCGATGCCCTTCATCGTCGGCATGCAGTCCGTCGTGTTCCGCTTGTTCGGGCTTTACCAGGGTATCTGGCGTTTCGCCAGCCTGCCCGACCTGTTGCGACTCGTTCGCGCGATTTTGGCGGCGGCCGTGCTCGGGCCGGTCGTCGTATGGCTGCTGCAGAGCAAGGGCGTAGTACCCCGATCGGTCTATGTGCTCGATCCAGTGCTTCTGCTCCTGCTGATGGGGGGAGTGCGTTTCGCTTACCGGGCGTGGCGGGAGCAACGCGAGTTTGGTGCGCTGATCGGCAAGGGCAAGCCGGTTCTCGTGCTCGGCGCCGGCGAGACCGCGGCCAGCTTGCTCCGCGATATCAGCCGGTCCGGGCAATGGAATGTCGTGGGCCTGCTCGACGACAACCCCCGCAAGCACGATCGCACGCTCTATGGGCGCAAGGTGCTGGGACCGATTGTCGATCTGCCCCGTCATGCTGAAAGGCTGAAAGTTGCGCACGCCATTATCGCAATGCCGTCTGCCTCACATGCCCGTCGTCGCGCTGCAGCGAACGCCTGCGTGCGCGCGGGTGTGAAGCCGATGACCGTGCCATCATTTGACGATCTGATCAGCGGCAAGGTCGCGGTTGCGGCCGTGCGCGAAGTGCAGGTCGAAGATCTGCTCGGCCGGGATCCGGTCAAGATAGACGCCTCGCGCCTGCAGCGGCTGATAGACGGGCGCGTTGTCATGGTGACCGGGGCGGGCGGTTCCATCGGTTCCGAACTGTGCCGCCAGCTCGCCCGCTTCTCGCCCACCAGCATCGTCGCGTACGAGCGCAGCGAATTCCATCTTT
>CAZCEG010000458.1:1145-1851 GCA_964497275.1 uncultured Oceanicaulis sp. | reverse complement strand
AAATCCTCAAACATGGCCTTGGCATTGTCGGCGGCCTCTTTTTGTTTGACCGGGTCGGTTACGGCAATACCGCCAACCAGCCCGGTGGTCGGAACGTCAGGCACTTTGATGCCGCTTTGCAGACTGCTGTTGATGCCGTCGATGATACTGCCGGCCTTCTGCGCCAGCGTAGTGCCCACCGAGGCCAGCGCATCGTAGGCGACCTGCGCCTTGTCCGTAATGCCCAGGCCCAAGCCTTCGGGGAGAGATTGGCCGAAGCTGCGGAACAGGCCGCTGGGACTGTGGATTTGGAAAAAGCGCTTGAAGCCGCTTGCAATATCGTTCCAGCGGTCGCCCAGCCAGGTTTTAAACGCGCTCCACCGCTGGCTGACGCCGTCCCACAGGCCCTGGATCCAGTTCCAGCCCGCCTTCGCCCACTCCACAGGGTTCAAGTACGTGGTGACAAAGTCCTTGATCTGCCGGAACTTTTCGCCCAGCCAATCTTTCCACGCCAGTACGCGCTCGACGACGTTGCTCACCATGTCACGCACGGCGCTGGTCACGGTCTCTTTGATCCAGTTCCAGCGCTCGGTCACGTTTTCCTTGATGGCGTTGATGCGCTCGCCAATGCCCTGGCGCAGCTCCGCCCACTTGGACAGCCCCGCGTCGACGTACTCTTTGAGCCACAGGTCGTAGATGGCGCGCATGGCGCCCAGTACCACGCCGA
>CAZCEG010000458.1:0-1135 GCA_964497275.1 uncultured Oceanicaulis sp. | reverse complement strand
TTCCTTGATGCGGTTCCAGATGATGCCGCCGGCTTCGCGCATGCTCTCCCACGCACCGCTCCAGTCGCCTTGCAGCGCTTGTAGAATGGCGGTCACAATCTTGGCGCTGGCGGCGAACATGTCGCCCATGGTGCCCAGTGCCAAGCTGATGACCGTATCCACCACATTGCGCACCTTGTCGCCGTGCTGCTGCCACCAGTTGCCGATGGCGTCCAGCACGCCCTTGATGCCGCTGCCTGTGCCGTCGAATTTGATGCCCAGCGCGTCTAAGATGCCCTTGACGGCTTCCACCGCCTGGTTCCACGCATCCTGCATGGCCTGCGTGGCCCGCGGAAACGTTTCTTGCAGCCAACCCAACACCCGCGCGCCGGGGCCGGTAGTGAGGAAGTTGCGCACGGCGTCCAAGCCGGCTTTGACGGCTGCCTGGATGCCGTCCCAGGCGACCTTCGTCGCATCCCGGATAATGTCCCATGCGCCCTGCCAGTCGCCTTTGAGCAGCGCAATGGCAATGTCCAGGATGCCCTTGATGGTTTTCATCGCCGCGTCGACGATGCCGCCGATGGCGTTCCAGACCGTCTGCGTGATGCCCTGCAAGTTGCCGCTGCCCTCGCCCCACACGCGCTGGATCAGGGCCATGCCCAGGCTGATGATTTCCTGCACGCGTGCCACAATGCCCGCCACGTGGTCGCGGATGCCAAACCAATCGTTTTCCCACGCCTGGCGCATAGTAGCGACGATGGCGATTGCACCGCCCACCACAAGCAGCACCGGCGCAATGGCCGCGATGATACTGCCGATGGCGGGGATGACCATTGCGCCGATCAGCGCGCCCAGCGCGACCAGCACGTCCTGCCAGCTGACGAAATTCGCCACAGCATCGATGACAGGCTGGATAGTCTCCATGACGGAGCCGGCGAAATTGCCGATGGCTGTCACGACGGATTGCACGGGTTCAGGCAATAGCTCGAACCAGGCCATGAGCGGCGCGCCGGCTTCGAGCCAGTTGACGACCCAGTTGATGCCCGTCGCCAGCGCATCCGCTAGCTGCCCGAACCACGCCACCACCTGCGGCCCGTACACTTGCGCCAGCTCGGTAAAGCGCTCGATCAACGGGCGCAGCACGGGCAGAAACTTC
>CAZCEG010000457.1:0-1852 GCA_964497275.1 uncultured Oceanicaulis sp. | reverse complement strand
CTGCAACCACGCAGGCAGGCCGGGCCAAGACAACGATAGAAGCGATCGCACTTACCTTGTGTCCCCGACGAAAGTCGGGGCCCAGAAGCACTGGGCACCGGCGTACGCCGGTGAAACGAGGGTGTGTGGTTTTCGTGTCGTTCCCGCGCGAGCGGGAACGACACAAGAATGACGCGGATCAGAGAGCCCTAGTGCGCTCTGGCTTCGCCGCCTTCGGCAGAGGCAGGCATGGCAGCAAGCGCCGCTTCGTCAGCCTCGGTCCACTCCACAGGCTCCACCGGTTCGGCGAGCGCGATGGAGAGCACCTCATCAACGGTTTCCACCGGAATGATGGTGAGGCCCGCCTTCACATTGTCCGGCACCTCGGAGAGATCCTTCTTGTTCTCCATCGGGATGAGAACGGTCTTGACCCCGCCGCGCAGTGCCGCAAGCAGCTTTTCTTTCAGGCCACCAATCGGCAGGACGCGGCCACGCAGCGTGACCTCGCCCGTCATGGCGACATCCTTGCGCACCGGATTGCCCGTGAGCGCCGAGACGATGGCCGTAACCATGGCGATACCGGCGGACGGACCGTCCTTCGGCGTCGCGCCTTCAGGCACGTGCACGTGAATGTCGGTACGGCGGAACACGGTCGGCTTGATACCGACCGACGGCGCGCGTGACTGCACGAACGAGTTCGCCGCCGAGATGGATTCCTTCATCACATCACGCAAATTGCCGGTGACCTTCATCTGGCCACGCCCCGGCATGGTGACAGCCTCGATGGTGAGAAGGTCGCCGCCCACTTCGGTCCAGGCAAGGCCGGTCACAAGACCCACGCGGTCCTGATCCTCGGTCTCGCCGAAGCGGTACTTCTTCACACCGAGGAAGCCTTCAAGGCTTTCGGGCGTGACCGTGATGGACAGGGCGTCACCGGCCACCAGCTTGCGCACGCTCTTGCGGGCAAGACGGGCCAGCTCGCGTTCGAGATTACGTACACCCGACTCGCGAGTATAATAGCGGATGACCTCGCGCAGAGCCTCGTCCGTCACCGTCCACTCTCCCTTTTTGAGGGCATGGTTCTTGATCTGGCGCGGCAGGAGGTGGCGCTTGGCGATCTCCACCTTCTCGTCCTCGGTGTAGCCCGCGATCCGGATGATCTCCATCCGGTCGAGAAGCGGCTGGGGCATGTTCAACGTGTTCGCCGTGGTGATGAACATCACGTCGGACAGGTCGTAATCGACCTCCAGATAGTGGTCGTTGAACGTCGCGTTCTGTTCCGGGTCCAGCACCTCGAGAAGCGCCGAGGCCGGATCACCACGATAGTCCGCGCCCAGCTTGTCGATCTCGTCCAGAAGGAAGAGCGGGTTGGAATGTTTGGCCTTCTTCATCGACTGGATGATGCGGCCCGGCATGGAGCCGATATAGGTGCGCCGGTGGCCGCGGATCTCGGCCTCATCACGCACACCGCCCAGCGACACGCGCACGAAGTCGCGTCCCGTGGCTTCGGCAATCGAGCGGCCAAGCGAGGTCTTGCCGACGCCCGGAGGGCCGACAAGGCACAGAATGGGCCCGCGGATCTTCTTGGTGCGCGCCTGCACGGCAAGGTGCTCGATAATGCGCTCCTTGACCTTCTCCAGCCCGTAATGATCCGCATCGAGCGTCGCTTCGGCCTTTTTCAGGTCGATTTTTGAGCGCTTGCGCTTGTTCCACGGCAGGGAGAGCAACCAGTCGAGATAATTGCGCACGACGGTGGATTCCGCCGACATCGGGCTCATCTGGCGCAGCTTCTTGAACTCGGCGTCCGCCTTGGTCCGCGCTTCCTTGGAGAGCCTGGTGTTGGCAATGCGCTCTTCAAGCTCTGCAAGCTCCT
>CAZCEG010000456.1:0-1876 GCA_964497275.1 uncultured Oceanicaulis sp. | reverse complement strand
AGCGCAAGCTGCAGCCGGGCGACAAGATGGCCGGCCGTCACGGCAACAAGGGCGTTATCTCCAAGATCAACCCGAT
The DNA here is from genome assembly GCA_964497275.1 of uncultured Oceanicaulis sp. GTDB lineage: Bacteria > Pseudomonadota > Alphaproteobacteria > Caulobacterales > Maricaulaceae > Glycocaulis. The sequence continues at coordinate 1,800 of CAZCEG010000456.1, read as the reverse complement.
CGAGGACATGCCCTTCCTGGCCGACGGTACGTCTGTTGACGTTGTGCTGAACCCGCTGGGTGTGCCCTCGCGCATGAACGTCGGTCAGATCCTTGAAACCCACCTTGGCTGGGCCTGCAAAGGTCTTGGCGAGCAGATCGGCCGCGCCTACGAGGCCTATCTGCGTGACGGCAAGGTCGAGGCCCTGAAAGCCACGATCAACACCGCTTACGGTGAAGATCAGGAACTGCCCGAGGACGAGGCGGACATCGCGGAACTGGCGCGCAATCTGACGCCGGGCCTGCCGATTGCCACGCCGGTGTTCGACGGCGCCCGTGAGCCTGACGTTGTGGAGTATCTCAAGCGTGCCGGTCTTGATGAGAGCGGCCAGGTCGTTCTCTATGACGGCCAGACAGGTGAGCCCTTCAAGCGCAAGGTCACGGTCGGCATCAAGCATATCCTGAAGCTGCACCACCTGGTGGACGACAAGATCCACGCCCGCTCCATCGGCCCGTACAGCCTGGTTACCCAGCAACCGCTGGGCGGCAAGGCCCAGTTCGGCGGCCAGCGCTTCGGCGAGATGGAAGTGTGGGCACTGCAGGCATATGGCGCTGCCTACACCCTGCAGGAAATGCTCACCGTCAAGTCGGACGACGTTGCCGGCCGTACGAAGGTCTATGAGGCCATCGTGCGCGGCGACGACGCCTTCGAGGCAGGCATTCCGGAGAGCTTCAACGTGCTGGTCAAGGAGATGCGTTCTCTGGGCCTGAACGTCGAGCTTGTGAACGAATAGGCCGCTAGCGGCTGCAACTAGATCAGGTGGCAGGGTCAGCCCTCATGACCCTGCCGCCGCCACCGTCAAGGAGACGGACATGAACCAAGAGGTCATGAATATCTTCAATCCTTCCGCCGAAGGCCCTGCCTTTGACCGGATCCGGATTTCGCTTGCCAGCCCGGAGAAGATCCTCTCCTGGTCCTATGGTGAGGTGAAGAAGCCCGAAACCATCAACTACCGCACGTTCAAGCCCGAACGTGATGGCCTGTTCTGCGCGCGCATCTTTGGTCCGATCAAGGACTATGAGTGCCTGTGCGGCAAGTACAAGCGCATCAAGTACAAGGGCATTGTCTGCGAGAAGTGCGGCGTGGAAGTCACGCTGGCGCGCGTGCGCCGGGAGCGCATGGGCCATATCGAGCTCGCCTCGCCGGTCGCCCATATCTGGTTCCTGAAATCGCTTCCCTCGCGCATCGCCCTGATCATGGACATGGCGCTGAAGGATGTGGAGCGCGTGCTCTACTTTGAAGCCTATATCGTCATGGAACCGGGCCTGACCCCGCTGCAGCAGCACCAGCTTCTTAGCGAGGAAGAATACTATCAGGCGGTCGACGAATACGGCGAAGATGCCTTCACCGCCGGTATCGGCGCGGAAGCCATCCGCGAACTCCTTCAGAACATGAACCTCGAGGGCGAGGTCGAGCGCATGAAGGAGGACATGAAGGAGACGGGCTCGGAGCTGAAGCTGAAAAAGCTCGCCAAGCGTATCAAGCTCATCGAGTCCTTCATCTACTCGAAGAACCGCCCCGAATGGATGATCATGACGGTCATTCCGGTCATTCCGCCGGAACTGCGCCCGCTGGTGCCGCTTGATGGCGGCCGGTTTGCGACGTCTGACCTGAACGATCTCTATCGCCGGGTCATCAACCGCAATAACCGCCTGAAGCGCCTCATCGAGCTGCGCGCGCCGGACATCATCATCCGCAACGAGAAGCGCATGCTTCAAGAAGCGGTCGATGCGCTGTTCGACAATGGCCGCCGCGGCCGGG
>CAZCEG010000455.1:0-1879 GCA_964497275.1 uncultured Oceanicaulis sp. | reverse complement strand
TTCAATCATCACATTTCATACGCCAGCGCACACAAGGGGTGGACGTTAGGGTCTGCTTAACCACTATATCTAGATGTTATTGACGAATGGCGGGCTGATTCACGCCGGCGCGGGGCAAACTGCCGCCTTGCCGTGTGGACAGGATGCGCCACCATCGTCAGCGCATGTGAAAGCAGAGGAATCATAGACCCGCCATGACCACCGGCCTCATCATCTCCAGCGACCGCCCCGGCCTGCTCACCCCGAGCTTTGCCTACAAGCCGTTCCGCTATCCGTGGGCCTATGAGTTCTGGAAGCGCCAGCAGCAGGTGCACTGGCTGCCCGAAGAGGTGCCGCTGGGCGAGGACTGCAAGGACTGGGCGACCAAGCTCACCGATGGCGAGCGCAACCTTTTGACCCAGATTTTCCGCTTCTTCACGCAGTCTGATGTGGAGGTGGGCGCGAACTACATGGAAAACTACATGCCGCTCTTCAAGCCGGTTGAAGTGCGCATGATGCTGGCTTCGTTTTCCAACATGGAGACGGTCCATATCGCGGCCTATGCGCTGCTGCTGGAGACCATCGGCATGCCCGACACCGAGTTCTCCGCCTTTATGGAATACAAGGAGATGTCGGCCAAGCACGACTATCTCGGCAAGTTCGGCGTGGAGACGAACCGCGACATCCTCACCTCCATGGCGGTGTTTGGCGGCTTCACTGAAGGCCTCCAGCTCTTTGCCAGCTTTGCGATGCTGATGAACTTCCCGCGCTTCAACAAGATGAAGGGTATGGGTCAGATCGTGTCCTGGTCGGTGCGCGACGAGTCGCTGCACTGCGAGGGCATGATGCGCATGTTCCACACCTTCGCTGAGGAGACCGGCGCCTATACCCAGGCCGTGAAGGACGACATCATCGATTGCTGCAAGACGGTGATCAGCCTTGAAGACAAGTTCATCGAGCTCGCCTTCGAGGCCGGCGAGGTGGAAGGCATGACGCCGGACGATATCAAGGCCTATATCCGCTATATCGCTGACTGGCGGCTGAACCAGCTCAAGCTCCCGCCCGTGTTTGGCGCGAAGGAGCACCCGCTCCCGTGGCTCACCGAGATCCTGAACGGGGTGGAGCACGCCAACTTCTTCGAGGCGCGCGCCACCGAATACTCCAAGGGCGCCACCAAGGGCGACTGGCACGGCGATGAAGGCGTGTGGTCGAACTTCGACAACTGGGTCTCGAAAAAGCGCACCCTGCCAACGCAGGCTGAACTCGCGGAGTAGGGGCTGCCAGCCCATCCGGGAGTGGGAAAGGGGCGGGGCAACCCGCCCTTTTATTTGTTGTGGTCGGGTGAGTTTGAAAAATCGGATAAAGTTTGTTGAAGCAGGTTGCGCTAACCCCTGCCCATTCCTAAGTGCATTGGTACGGCGTTCGCGCCGTGGTTTCGTTCCAGAAGCCCGTCCGCTTGGCGGCGAGCTTCGCAGGAGCGCTTCGCGTTAGTTGGTCCGGGCACCATGTGACCGTGTCGATCGGGGCGAGCGCTTGAGCCTTGACGGAAGGGGCCGCTGAACTCCTCACCCCTTCCTGTACAAGATGAACGCGCTCCAGAAAAACTTCTCAACAAAAGCTCTCGCAGACTGCTACTCGCGAAACAGATCTAAGTTTCGTAAGGCAGGCTCCGCAGGAATTGACGGCGTCGGCCTGATCGATTTCGATGACGAACTTACCGAAAACATAGCAGACCTATCAAAGCAGATCATTTCAGGCGCCTATGCGCATAAGTCTCTGAAGGCATTTGCGTTTTTGAAGTCGAACGGCAAGGTTCGTTGGATTTGAGTTCCAACTATTCGGGACCGGCGTGTGCAGAGAAGAGTCGCAGAAGTCATTCTTCAGGGCGCCCACAGCAAGA
>CAZCEG010000454.1:0-1902 GCA_964497275.1 uncultured Oceanicaulis sp. | reverse complement strand
CTGTTGCCGCAGAGGAGTTTGGCCTCGTTGCCTCGCTCGCCATCATAGGGCTTTTTGCGATCATGTTTGCGCGCGCCTGGATGAACGCCATGCGCCTGTCAGACAATTTCGCGCAGCTGGCAACCGCAGGGCTGGCCATGATGTTTGGCGGTCAGGCGCTGATCAATATTCTCGTCAATCTGGAGCTGGCACCGGCCAAGGGCATGACGCTGCCGCTGATCTCCTATGGCGGGTCGTCCATGCTGACCCTCGCCTTTGCTGCGGGGCTGTTGCTGGCGCTGACGAAGCGCGCGCCCGGCGCCTATCTGCCCTCCCGGCACGCGAATGCAGCGGTGACGGCATGACGCGCCTGCGCCTTCTCATCGCCGCAGGGGGCACAGGCGGGCATATCTTCCCCGCCCGGGCGGTGGCCGAAACGCTGGTGCAGGCAGGCTGGCAGGTGCGCCTTGTCACCGATGCGCGCGGGCTGCGCCATGCCCATGGCTTTCCGGGCGAGGGCGTGGACCAGATCGAGGCGGCCACCCCGCTGGTGAAGAACCCGGTGCGTGCAGCGGCCAACCTGATCACGATCGCGCGCGGCTTTGCCGGGGCAGGGCGCATCATCAAGGGCTTCAGGCCCGACGTGATCGCAGGCTTTGGCGGCTATCCTGCTTTTCCTGTGCTTGCCCATGCGCGCCTTGGCGGCATCCCGTATGTGATCCATGAGCAGAACGCGGTGCTTGGCCGGGTGAACCGCCTGTTTGCGACGAAGGCCGTCGCCGTCGCTTCCGGCTTTGACCGTCTGGACCGGCTTCCCAGACACGCGCGCCATGAAGTGACCGGAAATCCGGTGCGCGCCGCCGTGCTGGCAGGCGGGGCCAAGCCCTATGCCGCACCGGCGGGCGATGGCCCGATCCGGATTCTGGTCATTGGCGGCTCGCTCGGTGCGCGGGTGCTGTCTGACGGTGTGCCGCGCGCGATTGCTGCCCTGCCGGAAGCCTTGCGGGCGCGCCTTGAGGTGACCCAGCAGACGCGCGCCGAACAGATCGAGTCTGCGCGCGCGCTTTATGCCGAGGCGGGCGTGAAGGCAGTGTGCGAGCCCTTCTTTGACGATATGGGCCCGCTATATTCCGCAGCGCATCTGGTGATTTCCCGTTCCGGCGCGTCCAGCGTGTCAGAGATTGCCGCCCTTGGCCGCCCGTCTCTGCTGGTGCCACTGGAGATCGCGATGGACGATCACCAGCGCGCCAATGCCGAAGGACTGGTAGCGGCGGGCGCAGCCGCCATCATCACCGAAGCTGATATTGCTGCCGGTCTACTGTCAGCCCGGCTTGAAACCCTGCTGGGCGATGGGGAAGCTCTGACCCGCATGGCTGCCTCGGCGCTCAATGCAGGCAAGGCCGACGCGCATTTGCGCCTGTCTGCCCTGCTGCAATCGGCCGTGCGCTGACAGGACACATATTTTTCAAGGACTTGATAAATGGCTCCCATCGACCTGCCCGCCTCCACCGGCCCTGTTCACTTTGTCGGTATTGGCGGGATCGGGATGAGCGGCATTGCCGAAGTGATGCTCAATCTGGGCTATCAGGTCTCCGGCTCCGACATCAAGGACAGCGCCAATGTGGAGCGCCTGCGCAAGAAGGGCGCGGTCGTGCATATCGGGCATCGGGGAGAGAATGTGGAGGGTGTTGGCGCGCTCGTCGTCTCCTCCGCGGTCAAGCGCGATAATCCGGAACTGGTCGCTGCGCGCGCCAAGCGCATTCCGGTCGTGCGCCGGGCGGAAATGCTCGCCGAGCTGATGCGTCTGAAATACGCTGTCGCGGTAGGCGGCACGCATGGCAAGACCACCACCACCTCGCTGATTGCAGCGCTGATGGATGCGGCCGGGTTTGACCCCACCGTCATCAATGGCGGCATCATTTC
>CAZCEG010000453.1:0-1903 GCA_964497275.1 uncultured Oceanicaulis sp. | reverse complement strand
GCTTTAGCCGCATCCCGCCATCCTAGATGTCTCAGACATCTGGGACAGCCCCATAAATATTTGTCACCTGAGCGTGTCGAGAATGTTCTCGAAGGTGGAATGGTTAGATTCACGCCGCTACTCGACACCAACGACACCTTTGAAGTTCGTTCGACATTCGAAAAATTGGCTGGCCCTAAATTTTTGGCTTTGCTTTCAGAGCAGATGGACAACGTATTGTCTGATCAATCCATGCACGATTTGACTGCGCAGATGCTCAAAGAAAACGGCTTAGATTTTCTACCACCCGGTCTGGCGTTGAAAATTGCCAATCAGCACCACGGCGGTGCACTCAAAACCTATATGCGAACATTTATGCAGCGAGCTATAGATGAGGCGCTTGTTCCGAAACTTAATGACCCAAAAAATGCAAATGATCTATTAAAAAGGCTAGGCAATAATCTTCTGTGTTTCTCATTATCTGAGCGTGCGGATAGTTCGCCTATGTGGGCCCACTACGCAGACAACAACAAGGGGTTTGTCGTCGCATTCAACACTGAAAATGACTGGTTCAAGAAGCGAAAGAGTGGCGCAAAAATGCGTTTACAGAAGGTCACTTACTTTGATGGCACGATAGAAGAACCGCTCGCCAACCCGATGGTGGCTTTTATTTCGAAAACGACCGATTGGAGCTACGAGCGGGAGTGGCGGCTTTATTGTCGACGCGACGATACCGAATTAACCGTTATTGACGCCAATGAGCAGTTATATCTCCGAAAGTTTCCGCCGGAAGTAGTTGACCGGGTAATTTTGGGACCAAAGGCAGGTGACGAGCTTGCAGCCCGTATCAAAGCAATAATTGCGACCAGCTACCCCCACCACGTGCGCCTCACGAAAGCCGTGCCTAACAGGAAGTCACATAGCTACGACGAAATTCCAGTCTAACTCTGTGTCCGCCCAATAAGGGTTGCCATGAGAATAGCCGCCCAATCCTAGCCCCTATGCCGCTCCTTGGTCGACAAGAGGCGTGCAGCCCCGCTAAGAGACGGCCATCGCTACGCAGGAACAGGGGCGGCCATGAACATCCTCATCATCGGCTCTGGCGGGCGCGAGCATGCGCTGGCCTGGAAGATCGCGCAGAGCCCGCTCGTGGACACGATCTGGTGCGCGCCCGGCAGCCCTGCGATTGATCTGCTGGGGCCCTGCTTTGATGTCGCCGCCGATGATGTGGAGGGTATCCAGCAGCTTGCCCTGCAGCTCGAACCCGACCTGATCGTGATCGGGCCGGAAGCCCCGCTCGCCAAGGGGCTTGCCGATATGCTGCGCGCGCGCGGGTTTGACGTGTTCGGTCCTTCACAGGCCGCAGCCCAGCTGGAAGCCTCCAAGGGCTTTGCCAAGGACCGCATGGCCGCCTATGGCGTGCCGACCGCGCGCTATGGCCGCTTCACCGATGTGGCCGCCGCAAAGGCCTTCCTCGATACGCTTTCCGCGCCCTTCGTGCTGAAAGCCGATGGCCTTGCCGCCGGCAAGGGCGTTGTCATCGCGCAGACCCGCGAGGAGGCCGAGGCCGAGATTGCCGACATGCTATCGGGCAAGTTTGGCGGCGCATCGGCAGAACTCGTCATCGAGGAATTCATGGACGGCGAGGAAGCCTCCATCTTCGTGGTGACCGACGGGATCAATTATCTGACCCTGCCCGCCGCTCAGGATCACAAGCGCATCGGCGATGGCGATACCGGCCCCAATACGGGCGGGATGGGGGCCTATGCACCCGCCCCGGTCATGACGCCCGAACTGATGAAGCAGGTGGAAGACGAGATCACCGTGCCGATGCTGCGCGGCATGGCCGGTGACGGCATGCCCTATCGCGGCGTCCTCTATATCGGCGTGATGGTCACGGTGGACGGCCCGAAGGTTGTCGAGT
>CAZCEG010000452.1:0-1912 GCA_964497275.1 uncultured Oceanicaulis sp. | reverse complement strand
CCCAGATCAACGAGCTCAAGGCGCGCGCGGCGGCCTGTACTGCGTTTGGGGGCGCTCGCCTGTGTGCCGAGCGGGGCGGCAGGCGTTTCCTCCTGCAGCGAGTTCCACGATCCGCAATCATCACAGCGCCCGGCCCATTTGGCATGGACCGCCCCGCAGGACTGGCAGACATAGACACTATCGGAACGGGGCAAGGCGAACTCCGGTCAGGTGAGGCTGGCGGTCAGTATAGGCGAGGCGGCCCGATTCGCCGCGCACAGGCTTCAGCCCTCAAGGCCGCCGCGATATTCACGCACCAGCCGCCCGCCAAGCCGGGTGAGAAGCTCATAGCCGATCGTCCCGGCGGCGCCCGCGACGGGGCCGAGATCCGCGCCATAGAAGGCTACCCGGCCGAGCTCGGCAGCGAGGGATTCATGGCCGGTAATATCAAGCGCGGTGAGGTCCATCGAGACCGCACCCACTATGGGCACCGCCACATCGCCGAGCCGTGCAAACCCGCCATGGCGCGCCGAGCGCAACAAGCCGTCGGCATAGCCGATACCGGCAATCGCGATGGTGGAGGGGCGCTCTGCCTGCCAGTGCGCGCCATAGCCAACCGTCTCGCCTGGCTTGACGGTGCGCACCTGCAGCAGCGGCGCATCCACATGCATGACCGGTGTGAACGGGTCTGGCCGCTCGCTCGCCGGGTTGACGCCGTAAAGCCCGATGCCGGGGCGGGTGAGGTCGAAATGATAGTCCGGCCCCAGCAGCACGCCTCCGGTGCTCGACAGGCTGCGGGCGACATCGCCAAAGCGGGCGGAGGCCGCGATGAAGCGGGTGCGCTGGCGTGCATTCATCGCGCGTGCCGGCTCATCTGCGCAGGCAAGATGGCTCATCACCAGGGTAAGGTCGCAGGCCGCAAGGAGGCCTTCGCGGGGCGTGAGGCCTGCCACCTCTTCCTCGCGCAGGCCCAGCCGGTTCATGCCGGTATCGATATGCAGCGCGCAAGAACCGCCCCCGGCCTCGCTGAACGCTGCCAGCTCTTCTACTGAGCCGATGACCGGGATCAGCCCGGCGTCGCGATAGACGGCGCTCAGCGACGGCCAGTAGCCGTTCAGCACATAGACGATTGCGTCAGCGTCCCTGAGCGCGGCGCGCACGGCCGCGCCTTCGGCAGGCGTGGCGGTGAAGAAGCTGCGGCATCCGGTTTTTGCCAGCGTCTGCGCGATGCGGGCGGCATCAAGCCCATAGGCGTCAGCCTTCACCACCGCACCGGTCTCGGCGGTCGGCGTCATGCGTTGCAAAGTGCGGTAATTCTCTGCCAGTGCCGCCAGATCGACGATCAGCCAGGCGGGCGCGTCATCGCGCGCGCTATTCGATGCTGGAATAGCGCCCTGAGTCCTCAAGGTCTGAGAATTTGGTCCGTTCAGGGTCAAACGCCACCTTCACCGCGCCAATCGGGCCATGGCGCTGCTTGCCGATAATCACTTCAGCGCGATTGCGTATCTCGCGCATCTCATCTTCCCAGCGAAGATGTTCCTCGGTGCCTTCTTTAGGCTCCGCGCGCTCAAGATAATAGGCCTCGCGATAGACGAACATCACCACGTCTGCGTCCTGCTCGATGGAGCCGGATTCGCGCAGGTCAGAAAGTTGGGGCTTCTTGTCCTCGCGCTGCTCCACCTGACGCGAGAGCTGGGAGAGCGCGATGACCGGAATATCGAGCTCCTTGGCGAGCGCCTTGAGGGCTTGCGTGATCTCGGAGATTTCCTGCACCCGGCTTTCAGAGCGGCGCGAAGAACTGCCCGTGATCAGCTGGAGATAGTCGATCACCAGCACATCAAGCCCGTGCATGCGTTTGAGCCGCCGGGCGCGCGCGGTGAGTGCGCCGATGGAGATGCCGCCCGTATCGTCGATGAAGAGCGGGATCTCGTTG
>CAZCEG010000451.1:0-1927 GCA_964497275.1 uncultured Oceanicaulis sp. | reverse complement strand
GCTCACAATCGGGGAGGATTTACGCATCTTGTCTGTCTCCATCTGGATGCGCCCTGTTGGCCGGGCGTTGTTGCAAATTAACGGAGCCAAGATAGTGCGATGACGGACGTTTGAAAAGTGAACATCGTTCATTTTTTTGCGAAAACACTGAAATATTTTCAACGCGACGCAAAGCAAAGCCCGGCCTGTCGCGGCGGAAAGCGCAGCGGGCCGGGCTTTCACAGGCCGTCTTACTTCTCCACGTCTTCAGGCTGGCGTGATGGCGCGGTAGCGATGGCTGTCAGCATGGCATCGGCGCGGCGGGCAACATCCACCGCCGTTTCCACCGCCCCGAGGAAGAAGGGGATGGTCATGTTGTCAAACGTGTCGGTGATCTGGTGGTAGTGCTCGTGGTCTTCCACGCCGAGATAAAGGAAGGGAATGCCAGCTGCATGAAACGGCCCGTGATCGGAGAGCATCGTCCAGTCATTGCGCGGATCAGAGGTTGGTTCGTCATAGCCGGTGCGCAGATTGATCGGTGAGGCCTCCGCCGCTGCGGCTACGAGGTCCAGCAGCACGGGATAATGCCAGGTACCGACGGCATAGAGATCATTGGTCTCGCTATAGGCCAGCATGTCCATGTTCAGCATGAAGCCCATGTTTTCATAGCCTTCGGCCGGATTCGCCACATAGTGGCGTGCGCCGCGAAGCCCGCCTTCTTCGGCATCAAACGCGATCAGGATCACGTCATTTTGGGGCGGGTTGGCCATGAAGGCCTCAGCCACTGCCAGCAGGCCCGCCGTGCCGGAGGCGTTATCGTCCGCGCCGTTGAAGATATTGCCGTCCTCATCCATGCCGACATGGTCATAATGCGCACCGACGACCATCACATGTTCGCCCGGATTGGTTCCCGCGATGCAGCCCACCAGATTGACGGCGGTCACCGTCTCGCGCGCGGCATCGGGATCGCGAAAATCAAGCGAACGCTGGAAGGTGAAAACCTGCCCATAGTTTTCAAACACGGGCGTCACGCCGATCTCGGTCAGCCTTCCGATAAGGTATTCACGCGCGCGGGCATTGCCCTCACTGCCCACCAGGCGGCCTTCCATGTCATCGGCGGAGAGAATACGCAGATCGGTAACGGGCTGAGGCTCTCCGGCACCGGAGATTGCCATAATATCGCAGGATGCAAGCGACAGGGCCAGAACCGGCGCAGCCAGAAGCGCGGACAGTCGAAGATCAAAACGCATGGGGCAAGCGGGCTCCCGTCCCTGTTGGGCTTGGTATAGAAAAGGCGCGCAAGGGATTCGCGCGCCGTATATGACCAAGTCTAGCGCGTACCGGCCCATCGCGAACAGGAGGTTTTTCCATGCCCATGGCGGCCAGCGATATTGAGCGCCTCATTGTTGAGGCCTTGCCCGATGCGCAAGTGACAATCGAGGATCTGGCGGGCGATGGCGACCATTATCGCGCAACGGTCACCTCCGCCGCATTTGCGGGCCTGCCGCGCGTGAAGCAGCACAAGCTCGTCTATGACGCACTGGGTGGCCGGATGGGCGGCGAACTGCACGCGCTCGCCCTCATCACCCGCACGCCCTGAAGACGCCCGGGCCTGAGCGCAGTGCTTGACCGCGGCCACCGCCCTTCCTAGCTCTTGACTACCCCTCACGCGCGAAGGAGCGCCCACCATGACCGATGCTGCCACCCTCCAGTCCATCCGCGAAACGGTGGAGACCCATGACGTGGTGCTGTTCATGAAGGGCACGCCGGTCTTCCCGCAATGCGGCTTCTCCTCCCTCGTCTCGCGCGTGCTCGAGCATATGGGCGTCGGCTTTCACGCCGTGAACGTGCTCGAAAACATGGAAGTGCGCGAGGGCATCAAGGTGTTCTCTGACTGGCCGACCATCCCGCAGCTCTACGTGAAGGGCGAGTTCATCGGCGGCTGCGA
>CAZCEG010000450.1:0-1945 GCA_964497275.1 uncultured Oceanicaulis sp. | reverse complement strand
CCTGCGCTTTTCAGGATCTGGTAGCTGGCGACCACGCGCTGCAGGGCTTCCTCGCGCGAGCGGTCGCCGCCATTGGCATCGGGGTGGTAGGCGCGCACCAGCTCGGCATAGCGCTTTCGCACATCGCTCTTGCTGGCGCTCGCCTCCAGACCCAGCGCATCGAGCGCCTTCTGCTGCAGGCGGCCCGTCTGCGGGCCTTTGGGCGCAGCCGCCCCATTGGCGTGGCCGGGCGGCGGGCGTTCGCCAAACATCGAGAACGGATCGATGAAGGCCGACTGCCAGTCCGTGCTGGCGCGCTGGGCTTTGGCGCGCGCCGTGCCGCCCGCGCGGAAATTCCAGGTCGGGCGATGGCCCCAGGCCGCGCTCTGCGCATAGGCCTGCGCTGCACCCTCGCTCATGCCTTCAAAGAAATTCCAGCTCTTGTTGTATTCGGCCGCGTGCTTCTGGCAGAAATGATAATGCTCGTTCAGCCGGTCGGGCGCTTTGGGCGCCTTGGCTGTGGCGTGCTCCTGACAGCGCGGATATTCGCACAAGGTCACTTCCTCGGCCGGCTTGCCACCGGGCGGACGGATGCGGATATCCTTGAACCGCGGGCGGTATTTGAAGCCGGTATCCATGGGGCTTAAGTATGGGGCGCAGCCCGTTAGCGGGCAATGAAGGAGTGGAGCCAAATGGCAGAGACCAGACGCCGCATGGAAGACAAGCTTAAAGCGGCTCTTCGCCCCCTTGCGCTGACCATCACCGACGACAGCGCCTCCCATGCCGGTCATGCAGGCGCGCGCCCCGGCGGGGAAAGCCATTTCACGGTGGATATAGTGTCGGCAGCCTTTGCAGGCCAGAGCCGCATCGCGCGCCATCGCCTCGTCAATCAGGCCCTCGCCGAGGAGCTGGCCGGGCCGGTCCATGCTCTGGTGATCAGGGCAAAAGCGCCGGGGGAGTAGGAGATGCTGGAAGGCGAAGGCCCTCGTCCTTCGAGACGCTCGCTGCGCTCGCCCTCAGGATGAGGGCCAGATTCCACTAACCTGCCTCATGCTGAGGAGCGCGAAGCGCGTCTCGAAGCACGTAAAAGCTACAGCCCCATCTGTTTCACGGCGAGATCGCGCATGATCTCTTCCGAGCCGCCGCCAATCGCCATCACCTTCACCTCGCGGTAGATGCGCTCGACGGCGCACCCTCGCAAATACCCCGCCCCGCCAAGGATCTGCATGGCCTCGCTGGCGCAGAACTCCGCCGTGGTGGAGCCCAGCACCTTGACCTTGGCAAGCTCGGCGGCTGGCATCTCGCCCTCATTGATGGTCCATGCAATCGCGCGCAAGTAAGCCTCCAGCGCGTCTATGCGCATGCTCATATCCGCGATCTTGTGGCGGATGACCTGATGTCTGATCAGCGGCTTGCCGAAGGTTTCACGCTCTTTGGCCCAGTTCACCGCATCGTCAAGGCAGCGCTTCGCCATGCCAAGGCAGCCCGATGCCAGCGCGAGGCGTTCATGATTGAAGTTTTCCATGATGGCGAGGAGGCAGAGGCCCTCCTGCCCCAGCTGGTAGCTGGCAGGCACATGGCAATCATCAAAATGGAGCGTGGCCGTGTCCGAGGCCCACCAGCCCATCTTGTTCTTGATCGGCGTACGGCTGAAGCCTTGCGACCCTGCCTCGACCAGAAAGAGCGAGATACCGCCAAAGCCCTCGCCGCCCGTACGCGCGCCGACCACGTACCAGCGTGCCTTCATGCCGCCGGTGATGAAGGTTTTCTCGCCCGTGATGCGCCAGCGGTTCCCATCGCGCACCGCGCGGCTTCTCATCCGCGAGAGGTCCGATCCGCCAGACGGCTCGGTCATGGCGAGCGCGCCGCCTTCGCGTCCTGAGATGATGTCCGGCAGTACGGCCTTTTTGATCTCTTCAGACGCGAGCTTCGCGATGGGGCCGGTCATGATATTGCGGCAGCCGAG
>CAZCEG010000449.1:0-1949 GCA_964497275.1 uncultured Oceanicaulis sp. | reverse complement strand
GGCCGCATGGACTTCTCCAAGGCAGGCGAGACGGTAAAGACCCTGCTGCAGAGCCGGGCGTAAACCGCACAACAAGGCCGTGGCAAGCCTGCTGCGTGTGCTATGGTGAGCCATGGCCCTGCCCGACGGATTCCTTGACGAGATCAAAGCACGCATCCGCCTGTCCGACCTGATCGGACGGACGGTTGCGCTGCGCCGTCAGGGCAGGGAGTTCACTGGCCTGTCTCCCTTCAAGAAGGAGCGCACGCCATCCTTCTTCGTCAATGACGAGAAGGGCTTCTACCATTGCTTTTCCAGCCAGAAGCACGGCGATGCCATTAGCTGGCTGGAGGAGACGCAAGGGCTGAGCTTCATCGAGGCGGTGGAGACACTGGCCGCCGAGGCGGGCCTTGCCATGCCCGCGCCAGACCCTGATGCCGCCCGCAAGGACGCCCGCCGCAAGGAGCTGGTGGAGTGGAATGCGCTGGCGCAGACCTTCTTTGCCCGCCAGCTGATGACGGCTGAGGGCAGCGCCGCGCGTGAGTATCTCGAACGGCGTGGCCTCGGCCCGGACGACTGGAAGCGCTTTGGCCTTGGATATGCGCCAGACCGGCGCACTGCGCTGAAAGACTATCTCGTGAATGAGGGCGCGCGGCCCGACGAGCTTGTTGAGGCTGGCCTCCTGATTGCGCCTGAAGATGGCGGAGCGGCGTTTGACCGCTTTCGCGGGCGCATCATGTTCCCGATCTCCGACCCGCGCGGACGCCTCGTGGCGTTTGGCGGACGGGCGATGGCGAAAGATGCGCGCGCCAAATACATGAACTCGCCGGAGACCCCGCTCTTCCACAAGGGTCAGGTCCTCTACCGCTATCCTGAAGCGCGTGCAGCCGCCGCAGAGCCCACTGCGAAGATACGCGGCCTGATCGTGGCAGAAGGCTATATGGACGTGATCGCTCTGAACCGGGCGGGCCTTGTGCACTCGGTCGCTCCGCTGGGTACGGCCCTCACCGAGGACCAGCTGCGTCTTTTGTGGCGGGCAGGGCCGGAGCCTGTCATCTGCCTTGATGGCGACAGCGCTGGTCAGCGCGCGGCAGGGCTGGCGGCAGAGCGCGCCCTGCCTTTGCTGGAGCCCGGCAAGACGCTGCGCTTCGTGTTCCTGCCCGATGGCCAGGACCCCGATGATGTGCTGCGCGCCAAGGGGGCGGAAGCCTTGCGCAACCTTCTGGCCGATACCCGCCGGCTCGTCGACATGCTGTGGGAGCGCGAATGGGCGCTGGAGCCGCTCGACGATCCCGATCGCAGGGCAGGTTTCCGCCGCCGCCTGCGTGCGCTGACTGCAAAAATCGCAGATCCCGATGTGAAGGCTGAATACAAGGCCGAGTTCGACCGGCGATTGTCAGAAGCCTTTGGCCGCCGGTCTGTCCGTGAGCCCTGGCGGGGGCGCCGCGACAAAGACGGGCTGCCGGATGGTCCGCCTCTGGCGAAGACACAAACACTTTTCGCGGGCAAACATCACTCTGCCGAAGTTTTGTGGCTTCTGTGGATCGCAGTTCAGCACCCCAAAATTATAGTTGATGAGGCAGAGACTCTCTCCGAGATTGATTTTAGGTCGTTACAGCCTTTCAAAGATGCAATGCTGGACGTTGTTTTTGAAAATGGCGCTTTAGAAAAGGGCGCGTTGATTTCTAGTCTTAAGCGAATGGGGTTTGCGCCTATTGTTGATTATCTAGAGGCCAATTGGTCGATATTCGAGTCAATAAACGCCGCGCCGGATATGCGGAGCCAAGATGTCGGCTTGGCTTGGCGAAGGAAAGCGGCTTCCTATATGGAGAGGCAAGAGCAACGCTCTAGCCGCCAGCGGTCGAATGTCGTAAGCAGCGCGGAGCCGACAGACGAAGAGTTCCGTCGTGGCGTAGAAGACGTGACGAAGAGCCGCCGGCGTCGCTGACGCTGAGCGGATTTTATTGTTT
>CAZCEG010000448.1:0-1993 GCA_964497275.1 uncultured Oceanicaulis sp. | reverse complement strand
GGCGGGCCTCGCCCTGCTGTCGGTGGTCGGCTACTACGCGCTGCTGACGGGGCCGATGGGCTTTGAACCGGTGAGCCGTCCGGTGATCGACTCCCTCGTTGCGCTCGGCTTTGGTGCCTCGCTTATCTCCATCTTTGCCCGTCTTGGGGGCGGTATCTTCACCAAGGGTGCAGATGTCGGCGGCGACATGGTCGGCAAGGTGGAAGCGGGTATCCCTGAGGATGACCCCCGTAACGCCGCCACCATCGCGGACAATGTCGGCGACAATGTCGGCGATTGCGCAGGGATGGCTGCTGACCTGTTCGAGACCTATGCCGTCACGGTCGTCGCGACCATGGTGCTCGCCTCGATCTTCTTCCGCGGCCTTGCAGGCGATGTCACGGTCGGCACCATGATGCTCTATCCGCTCGCCATTGGCGGCGTGTGCATCATCGCCTCGATCATCTCCACGTATTTCGTGCGTCTGGGCAAGGGCTCACGCAATGTGATGGGCGCGCTCTACAAGGGCTTCATCGCCTCTGCAGTGCTCTCGCTCGTCGGTGTGGGTGTCGTCACCTGGCAGCTGATCGGTTTTGATACCGTCATCGCCACCTCGACCGGCACCAGCTTCAACGGCCTTGATCTCTTCCTGTGCGGTGTGGCGGGTCTTCTGGTCACCGGCGCGATCGTGTGGATCACCGAATACTATACCGGCGTGGATTTCCGCCCGGTCAAATCGGTGGCCAAGGCCTCCGAGTCCGGTCATGGCACCAACGTGATCCAGGGTCTCGCGGTATCGCTGGAATCCACCGCGCTGCCTGCGCTGACGATCATTGTCGGCATTCTGGTCACCTTCAATCTGGCGGGCCTGTTCGGTATCGCCATCGCGGTGACGACGATGCTGGCTCTGGCCGGCATGGTCGTGGCGCTCGATGCCTTCGGCCCTGTCACCGACAATGCCGGCGGCATCGCCGAAATGGCAGACCTTGATGGTTCGGTGCGTGAAACCACTGATACGCTCGATGCTGTCGGCAACACGACCAAAGCCGTCACGAAGGGCTATGCTATCGGTTCGGCGGGCCTTGGCGCTCTGGTGCTGTTTGCGGCCTATACCGAGGACCTGTCCTACTTTGCGCAGAACCCGGCTGATTATCCGTTCTTTGCCGGTGTGTCGGTCGATTTCGCGCTCTCCAACCCGTACGTGGTGGTCGGCCTGTTCTTCGGCGGCCTTCTGCCCTTCCTCTTCGGCGGCATGTCGATGATGGCTGTGGGCCGGGCAGCGGAAGCGGTGGTAGCCGAAGTGCGCCGCCAGTTCCGCGAAAATCCGGGCATCATGACCTTCGAGGTGAAACCCGATTACGGCCGCGCGGTGGACATGCTCACCAAGGCGGCGATCCGCGAGATGATTGTGCCGTCGCTTCTGCCGGTGCTGTCGCCGATCGTGCTGTTCTTCGTGATCTGGTTCGTCGGCGGCTCCGAGATGGGCTTCAACGATGCAGGCAAGGCTGATGCTCTGGCCGCTGTCGGCGCCATGCTGCTCGGCGTGATCGTGACGGGCCTCTTCGTGGCGATCTCCATGACCTCCGGCGGCGGTGCGTGGGACAATGCCAAGAAGTACATCGAGGACGGCAACCATGGCGGCAAGGGCTCTGAGGCCCACAAGGCTGCCGTGACCGGCGATACGGTGGGTGATCCCTACAAGGACACGGCAGGCCCTGCCGTGAACCCGATGATCAAGATCACCAATATCGTGGCACTGCTGCTTCTGGCCGTGCTGGCTTCGGGCCAGATCGGCTGATCACTCGGAACGGACCAAGGAAAAGCCCCGGCAGCGATGCCGGGGCTTTTTTGTAGCTGGAGCAAAAAAGGAATGGAGATTGCCCGGAATTGCCGAAATACGTATTTTACGTTAAATATGTACCATGCGGGGGTGATGGAGGTGTGCCTTGAAACGTTTTACATTCTCAGAGGTGAACCGCCTGTCGGGCCAGATTCTGGAGGCGGCCCTCTATGA
>CAZCEG010000447.1:0-1994 GCA_964497275.1 uncultured Oceanicaulis sp. | reverse complement strand
CGATGCCCATCTTGCGCCGTTCACGCCGGAGCGTGGTTAACGAAGGCTTATCTTCCGCGCGCTGAAATGACGGGAGAATGTGATTCTCTCGCGGAGCCTTGCTGCCATGCCTGATCGTATCGGCAATGCCGTTGCCGGCCAGATGTCTCCCACCCGCCTGATTGCGGATGCGGCGCGCGCCACAGGGGCCGATTTCGACTTTCTGATGCGTACAGCAGCGCGCGAAAGCAATTTCGATCCGTCCGCACGGGCCGGAACGTCATCGGCATCGGGCATGTTCCAGTTCATCGAGCAGACCTGGCTGGCGATGGTGGCGCGCCACGGCGAACGCCACGGCATGGGCGACATGGCCGCTTCGGTGCGCGAATCTGGCGGACGCTACGTGGTTGACGATCCCCAGCGCCGCCGCGAAATCCTCGACATGCGCTTTGACCCGCAAGCGGCAAGCCTGATGGCAGGCGAACTGACCGCAGAGAACGCGGCGATCCTGCGCAATGCGACCGGGCGCGAGCCGACAACCGGCGAGCTTTATGCCGCGCATTTCCTCGGGCCATCGCGCGCTGCTCACCTGATCGAGACAGCCGCCACCAACCCGTCCATGCCTGCCAATGCGCTCTTTCCTGATGCTGCGTCGGCCAACCGGCGCGTGTTCTATGATGGTGCCCGGCCGCGCACAGCCTCCGAGCTTCTGTCCTTCCTGACGCGTGAACGCCCCGCCGTGCAGGCGCCGGAGAGCATTCCGGTGACGCGCGTGACCGACGAGCCCGGTGCGGCGCTGTCGCGTGTGCGGGAGAATTTGCGGGCAGGGGTGTCAGGTTATGCCAGCGCGGGTGCCACTGGCGCTGTTCTGTCTCCGGCGGTGATGGAGATACTCAATACGCTCGACGCTCCCTTGCGTGGGCGCAATCGCCGTTAACCGTGCTTGGCAAGCCCCCGTTAAGATTTGAAGCGCAGGCTCGTATTCAGCGTTTCCTGTCAGGAGTCTATGTTCCATGAGTGTGCAGGCCCTGCGTTCGCGTTTGACCCGTGATGATGTGGTGAGGCTGGCGGAAGCTGGCGATGATGAGGCCCGCGCACTGGCGGCCCGCAAGATATGCGCGCGCATATCCATGCCGGGCCTGTCGCAGAGCGAGCGCGCGGCTGCCAACGCCATTCTTGAAGTGCTGGCAGCAGATGCCGCCGAGATGGTCCGGCGCGCGCTGTCGGTAACGCTGGCGCGCTCGCCCAACCTGCCGCGTGATGTGGCCCGCAAGCTAGCGGCCGATATTGATTCCATTGCGGTCCCGGTCATCGCCGGATCGCCGTCCCTGACAGATGACGACCTGATCGAGATTGTCCGCTCCGGCGCGCTTGTGCGCCAGACAGCAGTAGCTGGCCGGGCTGATGTGCCGGGCGCGGTCGTGCGCGAGATCGTCCTGCGCGCGGGAGACGCTGCCGTCCAGCGCGTCATCGCCAATGACGGCGCGCATTTCGATGCAGGCAGCTACGCGCTGAGCTTCGAGCGCTATCGCGACAGGCCCGCCATGCTGGAAGGCTTTGTGGAGCGGTCCTACCTGCCGCTGGAAGTCACGGAAAAGCTCATCAACTCGATTTCGGAGCAGGCCGTCGACCGGCTGATCAGCCGGCACGCCATACCCGCTCAGCTGGCCGTGGAGCTGGCTGAAAGCTCACGCGAACGCGCGACTGTTGATCTCGTTGATCAGGCGGGCCTGACCCCCGATCCGCGCCGTTTCGTGCAGCAATTGCAGATGAACGGGCGTCTCACGCCTTCGCTGATCCTGCGGGCCCTGTTCCGTGGGCATATGGCCTTCTTCGAACACTGCATCGCGGAGCTGGCAGGTATTCCGCACTCCAAGGCCTGGCTCCTCATCCATGATGCAGGACCACTGGGTCTCGATGCAGTGTTTGAACGCTCCGGCCTGCCGCGGCGTATCCTGCCTGCGGTTCGCGCGGCGGTGAACGCCTATCATTCGCTGGAAATGGGGGCGAGCGGG
>CAZCEG010000446.1:0-1997 GCA_964497275.1 uncultured Oceanicaulis sp. | reverse complement strand
TGGCGAACTCTGCTCTCACGATCGACGGCACCGGGGCGCCACGGATAACTGCCATCCTCGGTAAGTATGCGTAGCGCCAGTTCGAGATGGCGTCGCGTGAATCCCGGGCCAAGAAGTCTTTCCAGAACCCTTCCCGCGACACCCTCCGAGGTCACGATGCCGTCCTCTTCAATCCCCTCTGCTATCGCGAACTGCGTCTGATCAAGCCCTGTCCCGCTCTTGAGCAAACGCTCGGAGAACCGCGCTCTGGCATGCAGCATGCCCGTAGTCACCCAAGCAGTACCGACATCCGTATAGCCTGTTGGCGCAGGGTTACGAAACAGGGGCATACCTTGGCGCGCAACCTCAAGACCGAGATCGTCAGCCTTGAATTCGCCCTGCAGATTGCGAACAGCCCCCACCACGAACTCCAGCGGAGTCTTTATCTTTGCCTGCCGGTTCGATTCGGTCAGAAACTCTGGCGAACGAAGGATTTCCGACAGGACCATCGCAATCTGTACCGGGGATCCCGCATTCGCCACGAATACGCTCGCACATCGCGATACGAGCGTCGCAGGCGGTTGGTCCGCCACGAAGAATCGGGTCAGCTTGGTGCAGATGAAACGCGCGGTGGATGGGTGATTTGCCAGGATATCGAGCACCCTCTCGCCGTCGCTTATGCCTCCGCCCGCGGCAATCGTCCGGCCAAGCACCGACTTGCTGTCGAAGTCGTGCCAGACGTCGCTGAAATAGAAATTGCCGTCCTTCACGGTCCAGCCGGTCAGTGCGCGGGCCACCTCCTGCACGTCGAGTTGGGTGTAGCCGCCATCGACACCCATGGAGTGCAGTTCCATGAGCTCCCGCGCATAGTTCTCGTTCGGGATGCCCTTCCTGTTGAGTCGACCGTCCAGCGTGTAGAGCATTGCCGGACTTTTGGCGCTGATTTCCAGGAGCGTACGGAAGTTGCCCAGCGCGCTGGCTCTGAAGGCATCCCGCTCGGATGCCTCGAAGGCGCTGTTGAGGTGGGTCGCATAATTCGTGTTGAAATGGTTATCCCAGAACCAGGTCATCACCTCCAGCAGCTGTCGGTCGCTGAAGACCGCTCGGCGCAGAAAACCGGTACTCAATTCTGTGCCCTCGCCGTACCAGTTCGCCTGCCGCTGAAGGTATTTCTCATCGCTCACGGACTCTGGCGACAGCTGCTTCTGGAGATACGTCTCGACCCCGGTTGCCAAGGCTTCCTGATAAGCGTGTCCACCCACGCCGAATGATGTCCTGAGCAAGAAATGCCAGGTCTTGCCAAATCGGTCTGACGGGGTGAGCGACAAGGTCCGCACGGTATGATTTCTCGCTGCATCAACGGCAGTCAGTTGGACAACCAGCCCGACGTCGCTGAAGCGGTCTTCCGGAACAACCGCCAGTGACCAGCGCCCCGAAGTCTGGTCAACCTCGACCATCTTCGAGATAGCGCTCGCCATACCGCCTCCGGAGATCTCCGCCCGGAGCGCAGGTGCCAGTGACTCGTCCTCGATCCGGCCATGAATCATGAAGCCGCCATATGGAACCTCCGCGCCCGAGGAATGAGTCAGCTGCGAGATGGTGGGAGGTGAGGTGTCGGGCAGCAGGTTGAGGGTGATCGAAGCAGTTCCCTGGTTCAAGGCCTTATCGGTTGCGACGACGGTCACCGTCAGCACACCGGATTCGGTAGCCGGAAGCTCGCCCGAGGCAGCACTCCATGTGCGCGTAGAGGGCCGGAAGACTGCGGGACGTTCCACTGTCTTGCCCGAGGGAAGGCGCAATTGAACCCTCACCGACGCCAGGCCCTCCGCGTCATCGGCTGTGCCATCCAGAGTGAAACCGCCGAACGCAATTCTTTTCCCGGTCGATGGCGATGAGATTGAAACCGACGGAGCGGTCCGATCAGGCGGCTGCCGATCGCCTCGCGCAATCGCAAACGAGATCGCACCGATCGCCGAAACCGGTTCACTGAAGTAGCTCTCTCCATCGCCGAACGGGTT
>CAZCEG010000445.1:0-2004 GCA_964497275.1 uncultured Oceanicaulis sp. | reverse complement strand
CGACGAAGGCATCGGAGCCGCCGAGTTCGAGCACGGTCTTCTTGAGGTGCGCGCCGGCCGCGGCGGCGACCGCGCGGCCGGCGGCGTCGCTGCCGGTGAGCGTCACCGCGCTCACGCGACGGTCGGCGATCACGGCCTCGACCTTGTCGGCGGTGATGAGCATGCTCTGGAACACGCCTTCCGGCACGCCGGCGTCGCGCAGCACTTCCTCGATTGCCTGCGCGCAGTGCGGCACGTTGGAGGCGTGCTTGAGCAGCACGGTGTTGCCGGCCATGAGCGCGGGCGCGGCGAAGCGGAACACCTGCCAGAACGGAAAGTTCCAGGGCATGACCGCGAGCACGCAGCCGAGCGGCTGATACACGATGGCGCTCTTCGCGGCCTCGGTCTCGACCGCTGATCCGGATTTTGACGACCTTTTGCGCGGTTCCGGCTGGCTGGATGCCGCCCGCCACCCTGAAATCGTCTTTGTTTCAAACCGGATAGTGGTGACAGGTGAGAGGGCGGGCGAAGTCCATGGTCTTCTCACCCTGAAGGGCGTGACGCAGGAAGTCGTCATGGAAACAGAGTTTTACGGCGGCGTCTTCAATCCACTTATCCGGCGTAACATGCTGGGATTTAGAGGCTATTTCGAGATCGACCGGACGCAGTTCGATATTGGCCGCTTGCCAGGCAATTTCATTGGCGACACGGTGCGCCTATCTATCGAGGCGGAATTTATCGCAAGGGATTAGGGCGCGATGACCAGTGCAGTTGAAACACCGCGTTACACGGCCGTGGCCATTGTCCTGCACTGGCTGATGGCCGTGCTGATACTGGGCATGATCTTCATGGGCTGGCGCATGGAGGACATGCGCGAGATGGCGCTGGCGGGCGAGGTCAGCTTTGCCGACGTGCAGGCGCTCTATAACTGGCACAAGACGATCGGGATCGGCCTTCTGGTTCTCGCGCTCGCCCGGCTCGGCTGGCGGCTGACGCACAAGGTCCCGCCTCTGCCCGGCGGCATGAAGGCATGGGAGCGTGTGGCCGCGCGCATCAGCCATGTCGGCTTTTACGTGATCATGATCGGCATGCCGGTTGGCGGCTGGCTGACGGCATCGGCGACCAATTTCCCGAGCTATATCGCCAATAATCCCGCGCTGGAGCTGCCGCACCTGCCGGTGCCGAACGATCTCTACGAGACCCTTGGCAGCCTGCACGGGGCGGGCGCGTGGGTGATCTTTGCCTTCCTTGCTTTGCATATCGGCGCGGCGCTGAAACACCATTTCGTCAACAAGGACGATGTGCTCACCCGCATGATCCCGTTCCTGAAGGCCCGCGTATAAATACCAGAAAAACAGGCCGCTTTACGGAGACCTCCCCATGATCCGTTCCACTTTGGTGGCGAGCTTCCTCGCCCTTACCGGCACCATGCCGCTGTCTGCGCAGGACTGGGCCATCGACCTTGATGCCTCTAGCGTGCGCGCTGAAACCCGCGTCTTCGGGCAGGCCGTGACAGCCGAGTTCGCCGAGTTCTCCGCCGAGATCACATTTGATCCGCAAGCACTTGAAAACGCGCAGATTTCAGCGCGTGTTTCAACCGGCACGGGAAGCATTCCCAACCGCGAATATCAAAGCGCGCTCACCAGCCGCGACGGCCTTAATCCGGCAGAACATGCAGAAGCGATTTTCGTGTCGGACGAGGTGGTGGCGACGGTTGACGGCTATGAGGCCCGGGGCACGCTGACCATCAAGGGCGAGAGCCGCGACGCTGTCCTGCCCTTCACCGTCGAGATCGCGCAAGGCCGCGCCGTTGCGCATGGCACGCTGGAAGTTCTGCGCGCCGATTTCGGTGTGGGTGGTTCAAGCTGGGCAGAGGTCGCGCCAAGCGTAACGCTGCACCTGCATATCGAGGCGGACGCGGTTTAGCCCGATCTGAAATCCCGGCCGCACGCAGTGCGATATTGGCCACGCGTGGTGTCTCCCCCCGCCTGCGGGGGGAGTGGCCCGGAGGGCCGAGGGGGGATT
>CAZCEG010000444.1:0-2031 GCA_964497275.1 uncultured Oceanicaulis sp. | reverse complement strand
CCACGTCGCGCCCGACGAGGCGAGCCCCGGAACGAAGAAGACGCTCTGGCCCGAGCTGTCGCCAGAGCGCTCCACCACGAACCTGTCTTCAGCGTGCGCAGCACCCGCCAGAACGAGCGCGCTTGCCATCCCGGCCATCACTGAATTTTTCAAACTCCCCCACATCAGAACCTCCATTGCGTGTCATGGGTGATAGTCACTTTGTCAGGCACACATGACACTTTCGAAGGCAATTGTCAATTACACCTGACAAATTGTCGGGCGAGGCTGATTTTAAGCATACAGGCTGAAGCCAGACATCCGACGATGGGGCGCCCGCGCAGGTGTCAGTCCCGCACCACCCGCGCCTTGCCGCGCCCGATCGTCAGGGCCTTGATGGCGCCGCGGAAGGTGCGCACTTCCTGTTCGGTCAGGCCTGCGCGGGCAAACATGTTGCGCAAATTCTGCGTCATCAGCGGCTTTTTCTCCGGCGGGAAGAAGAAGCCTGCGCGCTCCAGCTCGTCCTCGAAATGTTCGTACATGCGGTGAAGCTGAACCGCGTCTGCGGCGTCTTCCAGCGGCTTGAATTCGGCAGGCGGCGGATCGCCCGCGCGCCATTCATGGGCCAGCACGCCAACCGCCATCGCAAGGTTCAGCGAGGCAAAGCCCGGCTCAACGGGAAGCGTCACGATCGCGCGTGATCTTGCCACCAGCTCGTTGGGAAGGCCGGACTTTTCCGCCCCGAACAGGAAGGCGGGCAGCTGTCCGCCCGCGATCAGCGCCCTCGCCTCGGCCATGGCCTCACGCGCGGTCATCACAGGCTTCACCATGCCGCGTGGGCGGGCCGTGGTGGCAAAGAGCACGTGGCTTCCTTCCAGCGCGCCATCAATGTCATCGCTGACCTTGGCGCTGGCATAGAGCGGCGAGCCCGCGCTCATGGCTTCGGCGCGCTCATTGGGCCAGCCATCGCGCGGCGCGACGATGCGCAGGTCATCCAGACCGAAATTGGCCATCACCCGCATCGCCGCGCCGATATTCTCGCCCATTTGCGGCTGAACCAGCACAAAGGCGGGCGCCTTCGTGTGCGCGGTGTCACCAGATGACATGCCTGCCCTTTCTTAAACGGGTGTGCGGTGCTAGATGACCGCCGGAAATCACCCCGCCCACCTCTAGCGCGCGACGGCGCGCGCCCTCAAGAGAAGAGCACACGCAACATGGCCAAGATCAAAGTCGATAACCCTGTCGTTGAACTCGATGGCGACGAGATGACCCGGATCATCTGGGACCTCATCAAGCAGAAACTCATCCTGCCCTATCTCGACATTGATCTGAAATATTACGACCTCTCGATCCAGAAACGCGACGAGACCGACGACCAGATCACCATCGAGGCCGCCGAGGCGATCAAGCATTACGGCGTTGGCGTGAAGTGCGCCACGATCACCCCGGACGAGCAGCGCGTGGAAGAGTTCGGCCTGAAGAAGATGTGGCGCTCGCCCAATGGCACGATCCGCAACATCCTTGGCGGCGTCGTGTTCCGCGAGCCGATCGTGATCAAGAACGTGCCCCGTCTGGTGCCGGGCTGGACCAAGCCCATCGTCATTGGCCGCCACGCCTTTGGCGACCAGTACCGCGCCACCGACATGGTGGTGAAGGGCCCGGGCAAGCTGACCATGACCTTCACGCCGGAAGATGGCAGCGCGCCGATCACCCACGAGATTTTCAACTTCCCCGGCGGCGGCGTCGCCATGGGCATGTATAATCTGGACGAGTCGATCCGCGACTTTGCCCGCGCGTGCCTGCGCTATGGCCTGGATCGTGGCTGGCCGGTCTATCTCTCCACTAAGAACACGATCATGAAGGCCTATGACGGGCGCTTCAAGGACATCTTCGAGGAAGTCTACCAGTCTGAATTCAAAGCCGATTTCGACGCCAAGAAGATCACCTACGAGCACCGCCTGATCGACGACATGGTAGCGGCCGCGATGAAATGGTCCGGCGGCTATGTCTGGGCGTGCAAGAACTATGACGGCGACGTCCAGTCCGACACGG
>CAZCEG010000443.1:0-2031 GCA_964497275.1 uncultured Oceanicaulis sp. | reverse complement strand
CGGGCGTGAAGCCTGACAGTATCGAGGCGGCAGAGCTCCTGGCCAGCCTCACCGCGCGCGAAGCCTGCCCGGCGGCCCATCTGTGGCGCGGCGAGGCGGAAGCCGACATGCCGCTGGAAACGCTGGCCAGCGGCCCGTTCGAGGCAGGCGCGCTTATCAGCATGATCAACACCGCCGCGATGGCGGGCGCGGCGAGCGATGTCGGCGCGCGCATCGTGCGTGACCGGCTGGAAGCGGTGTCGCTGGCGTGCATGAACTGTGACGGCAGCGAGGATGAGTGCTTTGATCCGCGCCGCAACCGGGCGCTCGCCCGCTCCATCCGCGCCGCCCGCCGCGACGGTGTGCCGGACGCGATGATCGAGCGCGCGATTGCCCGCGCCCGTCAGGGGCTCGATGATATCGAGGACGGGGCAGGCTTCGTGCCGGAAATGCCGGTCAATCCTGTAATCGCCCTACCCGGCGCAATGATCGCTGATGAGAGCCCGCAGGCCCGCGCCTTCCTCACCGATCTCGCGACCACGATCTGGACGCACGGCCAGCCCGCCTTGCGCTTTGAAGACGCCGCGCCCGTACTGCCTGCCATCACGTTGAACCTTGCCCGGTTTGCAGGCGATGAGACGGGCCTTGCTCATGCGGCAACGCTCTGGGGCGGTGTCGCGAAGGCTTGCGGCGGCACGCTGTCGCTTGCCGGGCTGTCAGGCGCAATCGCGCTTGCAGGCCTTAGCTACGATAGCGAGGAGGCCCGCACGCTGGCGGCAAACCTGATTGCCATCGCCAAGGGAGCCTCGCCCGCGCCGGTGAGCATGGAAGCGGCCCCGGCGGCTCTTGCCGCCTTCCTCGACATTGCGGCGGGCGGTACTGATCCTCTGGTTTCGCTCAAAGACGCACATGGTGCGCCCCTGCCCCTCGTCAGCACCGTTTTAAGCCCGCTGGAGCGCCATGCGCGCGAAGCGGCACTCGCACACGCCTTCGGGGCCGGAACGCTCTCCAGCCTCAATCCTGCGTGGCTGCGCGCACTGTGTGAGGCGGGCCTTGATGAGGCGGCACTCCTGCGCGTCGAAACCGCGATTGCGGAAGGCGCACCCGTGCGCCACGCCTTCAATCGCTGGACGGTGGGCGAAGACCTAGCCCGGCGCTGCGGCCTTGCCCCTGAGCGGCTGGAACAGGCGGGCACCCGGCTTCTGGAAGCCTTTGGCGTCTCCGAGCTGGAAATTGCCGCGGCAGAGACCTGGGTGCATGGCTCTGGCGAGCTTTACACCTGCGAGGCACTGGACGATGGACTGCGCGCGGTCTTTGCGCCTGCCAGCGTGGAAGCGCGCCTTGCCATGGCTCAAGTCGTGGAGACCGCGCTGGACGCACCTTGCGGCCTTGCCCTCACTCTGCCCGGCAGCGCCACGATTGACGATGTGGCTGGCCTCATCGTCTCTGCCGCGCGCAGGGGGCTGAAAGCCCTGCATGTGCGCCGCGAAGGCGAGGCGCTCTATGATCTTCTCGCGACAATCGAGTTTGAGGGCGCAGACCGTTCTGACCGGCCCGTCTTCACCGAAGAGCGCGTGGTGGAGCGTGTCGTGGAGCGGACGGTCGAACGCGCCGCGACCCGCCGCAAGCTGCCCGACAGGCGCAAGGGCTATATCCAGAAATCGACCGTCGGCGGCCACAAGGTCTATCTGCACACGGGCGAGTTTGAAGATGGCGAGCTCGGCGAGATCTTCATCGACATGCACAAGGAAGGCGCGGCCTTCCGCTCGCTGATGAACAATTTTGCCATCTCCATCTCCATCGGCCTGCAATATGGCGTGCCGCTGGAAGAATATGTCGATGCCTATGTGTTCACGCGCTTCGAGCCCGCAGGCCCGGTGGAAGGCAACGACTCCATCAAGCACGCAACCTCCATCCTCGACTATCTCTTCCGCGAGCTCGGCGTCTCCTATCTAGGCCGCTCAGACCTTGCCCAGACCGATGCCCGCAAGTCCGATCCCGGCGGCATTGGCGCAGGCGTGGCACAGGAAAAGATCATCAGCGGAGAGGAAG
>CAZCEG010000442.1:0-2039 GCA_964497275.1 uncultured Oceanicaulis sp. | reverse complement strand
CGCGCCAGCTGAGAAGCTGGGGCCTGCCCCGCGCAGGACCACCATGCGCACCTCGTCGGTATTGGCGCGCAGCGTCTCAAACATGTCGGAAAGCGTGGCGATCACATCGGCGTTGAAGGCATTGTGCTTGTCCGGCCGGTTCAGCGTGATGACAGCGGTGCCGCCGGGCGTGACGGAAAGGACAACATCGTTCTGGCTCACAAGGCTTACCTGCCCTCCATGGCTTTGAGGCTGCCTGCCGTTTTAAGCCAGCCCGCCCCCATACGCAAAGCGCCCCGGCTGTGTCAGCCGGGGCGCCCTGATAAGCTTCGTGCGATGCCTGCAATCCCCCGATGGCAGGCAGCCGTATCGGTCTAGCGGCGGAAAATGATGCTCTTGATCAGGAACAGCACGACCAGACCGGCGAAATAGGCCGCGGCCAGGAAGGCGATATACTGCCAGTAGCTCATGTCAGCGACAGGCGGCACGGCGAAAGCGGCGCCTTCGCGCACCATCGGCAGCACCTGGTCCACCACCACATGGATGATGATCGCGACCACCGTGAAGATGAGAATGGCACCAAAGCTCTGCATCATCAGCGCCATCACAACCGCGATAACACCCATCTGGATGCCCAGCTCGGTCCAGTTGCCCGGCCCATGCACATCAAGGCCAGCGCGCAGCCAGGCCCACACCGGCTCGAGATAACTCCATACCGTATCAAGAATTTCCATCAGATTTCCCCTCATAGCTCAGCCCGTAGCGGACTGCTCCCTTGGCGAACCGTGCCAAATTCTTACCAAAAAGCAAATAAAAACGCGAGCCACAGCGCCCGGTTGCACAGTCCGTTCGATGATACGGATACGCGGCGTTACCGGCGCAGGACGACCCTTTTGATCAGTGCAAGGAGCGCGATAACGACCAGATAGCCTGCCAGCAATACGGCGACATATCGCCAGAATGGCAGGCCGAGCACGTCGGGCAGGCGCAAGGCTGCACCCGCAGACAGCACCGGCAACAGCGCATCCACCAGCACATGCACCACAGTCGCCCCGAGCACGAAAACCGGCAGGCGGCCAAACGATGGCAGCAGCAATGCGGCCACCAGCGCGATGATCAGGCCCTGCACGCCATTGACCGTGCTGAAGCCCTGCCGGAGGAAATCCAGCACCGATTCGAGAAATTCCATTATTGCCCCCCTAGGCTTTGCCTTGCGGCCCCGTCAGGGCCGATCCGCGTTAACCCTATCAGACCGGCAAAGACGGGGGCTGGCAAGCAAAACGAGGTAAGGGCGGCGCGGCGCTATTTCCCGGCGCGGCCAAGCTCGCGCATTTTCGCCAGCATGCGCTTGCGGCTCTCCGCGCTTAAGTCGATGGCCCCGAAAATCGTATGGTGGACAGGTTTGAACCCCGCCATCTGGAAGACGCCTGCTTCAAGGGCTTTGAGCGAATGCGCGCGGTAGAAAATGTTGTAGGCAAAACCCGGCATGCCCATCGTCATCACGATACGGGCCGACTTGCCGCGCATGCGCTTGGCTGGCCACATGCCCTTCACTTCCGTTTTCACGAGAAAATCATTGCGGGCCAGATGCTCCAGAAATGCCTTGGTGCGCGCTGGCAGCGTGCCGAGCCATAGCGGATGGACGAGCACCATGTGATCAGCGCGCTCCAGCATGGCCTGCACGGCGGCAATGTCCTCCGGTGGGCTTTGCGTGAACTCCACCGCATTTTCGAGAAAGCCGAATTTCAGCGCGCCGATATCCACGCGGGCGACCATGTTGCCGCCCTCATGCGCGCCCTCCTGATAGGCATTGCACAAGGCATGACAGAACTTCTCGCTCGAAGGATCAGGATGCCCGTTAACGAGCAGGATGGAACGCGCCATGCTTCATTCTCCCTATTCCGCATAGGGACTTTATCGCCTTTGGCACGCAAGGGCCATGCGGCGAAATGGTGAGTTCGCGGCTTCAGGGGAGCAACAGCGTCGTTCCCGCGCAGGCGGGAGCCCGGTTGAGAGCTTCGATACTAACCACCGGGGTCCCGGCCCCCGAGCCGGGATCC
>CAZCEG010000441.1:0-2050 GCA_964497275.1 uncultured Oceanicaulis sp. | reverse complement strand
CGTTTTTCTGGCCACTCGTAAATATAGCTCCCGTAGGACCCCCACATAAAAACTTCACATTCTCCATCGGAAAATGTATCAGAAACCTTGTGAGGAAACCACGTAGTGGGCAAAGCCGGGCCGCTGGCCATTAGCGTCAGGGCCAGAGCCGCCAATATACTACGCATGGAGATTCTCCCTCTCACGATGCCAGCTCAAACGGTTCAAGGCCGGACAGGCGCATGGCGCGCGGGCGCTCCGGCAAAGCGCGCGGCTTGCCCGAACGCGCAGCTCTGGCGATGGCGGCGATATGGTCCGGCGTCGTGCCGCAGCACCCGCCGACAATGTTCAGCATCCCGCCTTTTGACCAGTCCGCGATGAAGGCGGCGGTTTCCTCCGGCGTCTCGTCATACTCGCCAAAGGCATTCGGCAGGCCGGCATTAGGATAGGCGAGCACGCGCGTTTCCGCGATGCGGCTCATCTCGGCCACGTAAGGGCGCAGCTGCTTGGCGCCCAGCGCGCAGTTCAGCCCGACCGCCCAAGGCCGGGCATGGCGCACGGAGTTCCAGAAGGCTTCCGTCGTCTGGCCCGACAGGGTGCGGCCAGAGGCGTCCGTGATCGTGCCTGACAGCATGAGCGGGATCGCCGGGTCGAGCTTTCCTTCATCGCGCAGGTCCAGCACGGCCTTGATCGCCGCCTTGGCGTTCAGCGTGTCGAAAATGGTTTCGATCAGGATGAAGTCGACAAACTCGGCCATGGCGAGCGTCTGCTCGGCATAGGCCTCTCGCACGGCATCGAAGGTGACATCGCGATAGCCCGGATCCTCCACCGAGGGCGAGATGGAGAGCGTCTTGTTGGTGGGCCCGATGGCGCCCGCAACCGCGCGCGGCGTGCCGGTCTCCGCCTCCACCGCGTCGGCGACCTCCCGGCCAATGCGTGCGCCTTCGCGGGCAATCTCGGCGGCGAGGTCTTCCATCGCATAGTCAGCCTGCGCGATGGAGGTGGCCGAGAAGGTATTGGTCTCGATCAGGTCCGCCCCGGCCTCGAAATAGGCGCGATGGATATCGGCTATGGCTTCAGGCTTTGTGAGGTTCAGAAGATCGTTATTGCCTTTGAGCGGCTTTTCCCAGTCGGCAAAGCGCGCGCCGCGATAATCCTCTTCGGAAGGTTTGAGGCGCTGGATCATGGTGCCCATCGCACCATCGAGCACGAGGATGCGCTTTTGCGCTTCGGCTTCGAGGGCCGCGAGGCGGGAAGATCGGTCAAAGGCCATCAGGTCACGCCGCAATCTGGACCGGACGCACACCCAGCAGGCGGCAGGTCGCCAGCGCCAGCTCGGCCCGGTTGAGGGTGTAGAAGTGGAACTGGTCGACGCCATGATCAGACAGGTCATGGCAGAGATCGGCGACCACATTCGCGGTGAGAAGCTCGCGCGTGCCGGGATCGCTTTCCAGCCCGTCGAACAGATCGAACAGCCGTGCAGGGATGGTCGCGCCGCACAGGCCCGCCATGCGCACAAGCCCGGCAAAGTTCGACTGCATCATGATGCCCGGCACGATGGGGATATCGATGCCCGCTTTGCGCACGCGGTCCAGATATCGGAAATACACATCCGCATCGAAGAAGAACTGGGTGATGGCCCGCGTAGCGCCATTGTCGATCTTGGCCTTGAGCAGGTCGATATCGTGATCAAAGCTCGCGCTTTCGGGATGCTTTTCCGGGTAGCAGCCGACCGAGACCTCGAATTCGCCGATGGCGCGGATGCCAGCCGTCAGCTCTGCGGCATTGGCATAGCCGCCGGGGAAGGGCTCGTAGCGCTCGCCAACCCCGCTTGGCGGATCACCGCGCAGGGCCACGATATGGCGCACGCCGGCATCCCAGTAATCGCGGATCACCTCGTCCACCTCACCGCGCGAGGCATTGACGCAGGTCAGGTGCGCGGCGGGCTTGAGCGAGGTTTCCTCGACAATGCGCCGGACGGTTCGGTGGGTCCGGTCGCGCGTGGACCCACCTGCGCCATACGTCACAGACACATAGAGCGGATTGAGCGGCGCCAGCCGGGATACCGAAT
>CAZCEG010000440.1:0-2054 GCA_964497275.1 uncultured Oceanicaulis sp. | reverse complement strand
CAACTGCGCATACAGGCGCATGTTCTCCATCACCGACAGGTCTTCGTACAGGCCGAAGCGCTGCGGCATATAACCGCTGGCGACATGGATGGCGTCGTTGTCCTTGACCACGTCAAAGCCAGCCAGGGTGACGCGACCGGCGTTGGGCACCAGCAGGCCGGTCAGAATGCGCATCAGCGTCGTCTTGCCGGCGCCGTCCGGGCCGACCAGGCCCGTCAGCCGTCCGTAGTGGATGTGCGCGCTCAAGCTGCGCAGGGCCTGCACCTTGCCGAAATGCTTGTCCACGCCTTCGATGACGACGGCAGCGGCAGCGGCGACAGCGCTTGCCGGCGTGGCGGCCATGGCGGTGTCTGCCTGCATCTCAACGCTCCCCCGCGCGCGCGCCGGAGACCGGCTTGGCATCGACCGCGATCGTCACCGGCATGCCCTGGCGCAGGGCGGCATCGCTGTCGGCCTCGTCGATGACGATGCGCAGGCGGTACACCAGATCCGTGCGCAAGTCCGTTGTCTCCACCGTCTTTGGCGTGAACTCGGCGCGCGGCGAGATGAAGCCGACCTGGCCGCGATAGACCTTTTCCCCGGAATCGCTCCTGACGTGCACCACGGTGCCCGGTGCGATGCGGCCCAGATCCCGTTCGCCCACGTAGGCGCGCACGTACACGGGCTTGTCCAGACTCAGGCTGTAGACCGTGCTCTGGCTGGCCACCATGCTGCCGGGCTCGCGCACCCGCGCGATGATGGTGCCGTTGCTGGGTGCCGTCAGTTCGGTGTCCGCCAGGGAAGTGGTGGCTTGCGCCGCGGCTGCCTGCGCGGCTGCAAGGCGAGCCTGCGCTGCCTCAATGTCTTCCTTGCGAAAGCCTTCGGATGCCTGCGACAGGGCGGCCTTGGCGGATTCGACACCCGCGGCCGCCTGATCCCTGGCAGTGCGTGCGGCATCGACCGTGCGCTGGCTGCTGGCGCCCGACGCCAACAGGCTGCTCTGGCGCTGGAAGTTGCGCTCGGCGTCAAGCGCCTGCGCCTGCGCTTGTCTGAGCGCCTCGCGTGCCTGGGTGATTTCCTGCGGCCGCAGGCCGCGGCGCAGCTTGGCCAGCTCGGCCTGGGCCACCTGCACCTGGGCTTGCGCGGCTGCAAGGGCGTCTTGATATGGCTGCGCGTCGAGCGTGGCCAGGCGCGCGCCGGCGGTGACGACATCACCCTCATCGAAAGTCATTTGCGTGATGCGCCCGGGCTGGCGGAAAGCCAGTTGAACCTCGCGGATGTCGACGTTGCCATAGAGGCGCAATGCATCCTGGTTGTCATGGCCGCGCGTGAACCAGAACGCCAGTGCACCGCCAAGGGCGAGCAGGGCAACAATGATCACGGCCCAACGGGCTTTTCTTGTAGGGAGGTTCGGAGTTGTCATTGATGGATTCCACTGGAAAGAGATGCTCAGTGCTCGCGCGTGGTCGGTGCATGCGCTGTTGATCGACGCCAAGCCATGGCCGCAATGCCAACCCACACCAACGTACGCAGCGTCATGGCAATGAGCGTGCGCCGCTCCCAAGCGCCGTCCAGCGCCACATGCACTCCGAAGGCCAGGAATACGAGCGCCGTTGCCACCGCGATAGCCATCGACATCCATGCGGCCCAGCGCCGGCGCATCCACAATCCGGCGCCAGCGATGACGTAGGCAAACCCGGCCAGGAAGTTGAACCAGAGCACGAAGGGCACGTAGCGGCCGGCCGCGGCACGCGCCGCGCCGTCAAAAAACAGGACGGCGCCGCCTTCCTTGATGGTCAGCAGACCAAATGCGACGGCAATCAGGGCAATCACACGCATCCAGATGCCGCGCCCGCTGTGTGCTGTCATGTTCATGGCTCCCGGTGCTTTGGAGGGTGTGCTGGATCGTCGTGCCGCTTGCGGACTGGACGGGTGCTTCATGTGCCGCTTTCGATGCCACGGCGATAGATGGCGAACACGGCGGGCGCATCGCGACGAATCCGGCTGACCTTGCCGGCCAGCAGCGACTGCATGACCAGTCCCTGGATCGTGCCGATGAACAACACGGCGGCGGC
>CAZCEG010000439.1:0-2054 GCA_964497275.1 uncultured Oceanicaulis sp. | reverse complement strand
GCGCCTTGTCGGTGTGCCGGAAGACGCGATCCGCATCGTCAACGCGCGCCTGTCCGACCGCACTGCGGCGTATGCCGACTGGCTGTTTACCCGCCTGCAACGGCGCGGCTATCTCAAGCGCGATGTGCAGCGGCTGGTCAATAATGACCGCAACGTGTTTGCGGCCTGCATGGTGGCGCTGGGCGAGGCCGATGGCATGGTCACCGGCACCACGCGCAATTACGCACAAGCCCTTAGCGATGTGCAGCTGGTGCTGGACCCGAAACCCGGCGAGCGTGTGATGGGCATGTCGGTGGTGCTCAGCCAGGGCCGTACGCTCTTCATCGCCGACACCAATGTCACCGAGTTTCCTGACGCTGAGGCCATGGCCGACATGGCCTGCGAGGCGGCGGCGGCCGCCCGGCGCTTCGGGGTGGAACCGCGCGTGGCGCTCCTCTCCTATTCCACCTTCGGCAACCCGGCCGGTGATCGCGCCGAAAAGATCATCGAGGCGGTCCGCCTGCTCGATGCGCGCGCGGTGGACTTTGAATACGAGGGCGAGATGAACGCCGATGTGGCGCTCGATCCCGACCATGTGCGCCTGTTCCCGTTCTCGCGGCTGACCGGCCCTGCGAATGTCCTGATCATGCCGGCGATCCACTCAGCCTCCATCTCCACCAAGCTTTTGCGCGCAGCCGGAGGGGCGACCGTGCTGGGGCCGATGCTGGTCGGCCTTGAAAAGCCGGTGCAGATCGCGCGGCTGGGTGCTGGCGTTTCCGACATTCTCACGCTGGCGGCACTGGCCGCGCATGATCTGTCGGGGGCGGGGGAGTAGCGGGCATGGTGTGTGCGCGCGCGGCCCAAAGGGTCACGATAAAGGCGGGAATGCCCATCGCCGCAGTGAGCGCGAAGAATACACCGTATGCGGGAAGCAATCCGGCAAGTGTCTCCAGCCATTCCACAGTCACGCCGCTGAAGCCTTTTATCACCTTGCCAAGAATGGTGTAGAAGCTTGAAAGAAGCGCGTACTGGGTAGCCGCATAGCCGAACGTCGTGAGGCTGGACATCCAGGCGATCAACGCCGTACCGGCAAACCCTTCCGAGAAGTTTTCCAGTCCGAGCGCGAAGGCGAAAACACCAAGATTTGCTGTGCCATCAACCGCCATCAGGGTGAGCCCGAGGTTGGAGACGGGGGCAAGGAATGCACCAAACAGCAGGGTTCGCACGAAACCGAGCCGGATCGCGCAGAAGCCGCCTGCTGCCACGCCCGCCAACGTCGCCCACAACCCTACCGACGCGCGCATTGCACCAATGGCATCGCGGGACAGGCCGAGGTCAGTGTAAAACGGGTTCACCATGGGACCCATCACGAAGTCGGGCAGCCGATAGAGGCTGATGGCGGCAAGCAGAAGGATCGCCTTGCCGCCATGCGCCTTGAAGAAGGCGATGAAGGGTCCGGCGATCGCATCGTAAAGGCCGCGAGGGGTCCAGATTGACGTCAGTGGTATGACGGGACCGTCACCGGCGACGGCAGAACGCTGGGCAGTCGGCTCTGCGGCCAGCAACGCCGCGATCACGCCAAGGCCCATCAGCGCGGCCATGATAACATAGGACACCTCCCAGCCGGTGCGCGCGGCAATATTGAAGATGAACGCATTGGTGATCAGGAGCGAGACGCGATAGCCGAGCTGGTAGGCCGCGCTCATCAGGCCCAGCTCTTCGTTGCTTTCGCTGACCTCGATCCTCCAGGCGTCAATGGCCACGTCCTGCGTGGCTGACGAGAATGCGACCAGCAGGGCGAAGGCGCCAAACAGGACGAGACCGCCACCGGGCCCGATGGCGGTCATTGCCAGAAGACCCGCGATCACACCGCCCTGGGAGAGCAGGATCCAGCTCTTGCGCTTTCCAAGATGTCCGATGAGGGGCAAGGTCACCCGGTCAAGCAGGGGCGCCCATAGGAATTTGAACGAATAGGCGAGCCCGACCCACGAGATAAAGCCGATGGCGGCCAGCGTGGTGCCCTCCGAACGCAACCATGCGCCCAGAGTATTGCCGGTGAGCAGGAAGGGAAGTCC
>CAZCEG010000438.1:0-2054 GCA_964497275.1 uncultured Oceanicaulis sp. | reverse complement strand
GTCCGGGAGTTCAGAGGAAGAGAAGCCGAAAGCGCCTCCCGCAAAGCCCGCGGCCCCCGCGCCGAAAGCATCTGCCCCGGCTGCGCCGGCGCGTCCGGCGGGCGAACGGCCGCTTGCCAGCCCCGCCGTGCGCAAGCGCGCGCTGGAGGCCGATCTTGATCTTTCCGCCGTACCGGGCACCGGCCCGGCCGGGCGGATCACCCACGCCGATCTTGACGATTTCATCGCGGCGGGCGGGCGTCTGGCGTCCAAGGTGGGTGGGTCTGCCTCCGGCCCGTCACGCAGCCCTCGCAAGGGTGTGACGGAAGAGAAGGTGATCGGCCTGCGCCGCAAGATCGCGCAGAACATGGCCGCCTCCAAGCGCACCATCCCCCATATCACCTATGTGGACGAGATCGACCTGACGGCGCTGGAAGACTTGCGCGCGCATCTCAATGCCACCCGCAAGGACGGCCGGCCCAAGCTCACCCTCATCCCCTTCCTCGTTGCTGCGATGACGCGGGCCCTGCCGCAATTCCCGCAGGCCAATGCTCATTTCAACACCGATGAATCGGTGCTGACGAAGTATGAGGGTGTACATTGCGGGATCGCCACTGCCACGCCGAACGGCCTGATGGTGCCTGTGATCCGCCATGCCGAGGCGCTGGATATCTGGCAGATCGCCGATGAGGTGAAGCGCCTTGCCGATGCCTGCCGCGATGGCAAGGCCACCAAGGAGGAGCTTTCCGGCTCCACCATCACCATCACGTCTCTGGGCGCGATTGGCGGCATCGTGACGACGCCTGTGATCAACCTGCCGGAGACGGCGATCATCGGCGTGAACAAGATGCAGGTCCTGCCGCGCTATGACGAGGCGGGCCGTGTGGTGCCGCGCAAGATCATGAACCTTTCCTCCAGCTTCGATCACCGTATCGTGGACGGGTATGAGGCCGCGCTGCTGGTTCAGGCCCTCAAAGGCTATCTCGAAAACCCGGCAACGCTGTTCATGTGACCGCAACGATGCCCTCCCCCGTTACGGCGGGGTGAGGCGCGAAGCGGCGAACGGCAGGCTTGCCAGACGGAGGGGGGGAGCCCTTGATGAAATCCCCCCCTCGGCCCTTCGGACCACTCCCCCCCGTAAACGGGGGGAGACAAAAGGACGGCGTAGCGGCGATGGGCAGTATGGGTGACCCGGCGGCGCGGTCTATGCTCACCCGATGAGCCAGACGATTCGCATTCTTGGCATTGATCCGGGTCTTGCTGCCACGGGCTGGGGCGTGATCGACCAGACCGGAACGCGCCTGTCGCTGGTCGCTCACGGCACGATCCGCGCGCCGGTGAAAGCGCCGCTGCCGCAGCGTCTGGAAGCGATCTTTGCGGCCGTAGAGGCATTGGTGGCCGAACACGCCCCCCATGAGGCGGCGGTGGAAGACCAGTTCGTCAGCGCGAATGCGGGTACGGCCCTGAAGCTCGGACAGGCGCGCGCGGCCGCGATCCTGCCTGCCGCGCGGGCGGGGCTTAGCGTTGCCGAATATGCGCCGCGTCTTGTGAAGAAGTCTGTCGTCGGCACTGGCGCGGCAGAAAAGACGCAAGTCGCCGCGATGATTGCCATTCTCCTGCCCGGCGCGAAGGCGAGCGCGGATGCAGCCGACGCTCTGGCGGTGGCGATCTGTCACGCGCATCATCGCGGCGTGAAAATAGGACTCAGCGCATGATCGGGATGCTCAAAGGTGTGGTGGTGGCGCTGGGCGATGAGGACGCCGTCATCGACGTGGGCGGGGTCGGTTATCTCGTCTCGCTCGGCACCCGCGCGCGCTCGCGCCTGGAGATCGGCACCGGCATTACTCTCCATATCGAGACCTATGTGCGCGAGGACGCGTTCCGCCTGTTCGGCTTCCTGACAGAAGCCGAACGCGCCTGGTTTGTGCGCCTGCAGGGCGTGCAGGGCGTTGGCGCAAAGCACGCTCTGGCGCTGCTGGACGCGGTTTCTGCCTCCGGCATCGAGACGGCGGCGGCGCTCGGCGATGCGTCGGCCTTTGAACGCGCCAAGGGGGTGGGTAGAAAGCTCGCGGAGC
>CAZCEG010000437.1:0-2065 GCA_964497275.1 uncultured Oceanicaulis sp. | reverse complement strand
CGGATCGAAGCGGCGGATCGATTCGAGGGTCGAGCCGAAGAAATCGAGCCGCACCGGCTCTTCGGCATTGGCGGGGACCACATCGATAACCCCGCCGCGCACGGCAAAGTCGCCGCGCTCCGTCACCGTCGCGGTGCGCGCATAGCCATTGGCGCCGAGATAGGCCTTGATGGCTTCAGCGTCGACGATGGCGCCCGCCTTGGCTTCAACGCCTGCCCCCGCCATCACGGCGCGCGGCGCGACTCGCTGCAACACGCCGTTCACCGTGGCGATGAGCAGCAGCGTGCCGTCCTTCCCTGCCTTCCAGTGGGCCAGCCGGTGCAGCACGCCCGCCCGGCGCGCGGCTGTGCGCGGGCTGGGGCTGATGCGGTCATAGGGCTGGCAATCCCAGGCAGGCAGGCGCACGAGGGCGAGGTCCGGCGCGAAAAAGGCGCAGCCCTCCGCAAACGCCAGCGCGCGCGTTTCATCAGACGCGATGAACACATTGATCCCGCCGCGCACGCGCGCCGCATCGCAGAAAACCAGCGCGTCAAACCCTTCTGGCGCACCGCATACGGCAAGGGCTCCCGGCGCGGTGGCAATGCGGTTCAGATCAGTCACTTTTTCGCGCCTTCCCATAGGTCGATGCCCGCATGGGCGTTTCTACGGCCTCATGCGGGTCAAAAACTCAACTCGCGTTTCACCGGCGTAAGCCGGGATCCAATTTTAGTTTCCGCAGCCCATCTGGGCTGCGATGTTCCGCGAAAAGTCGCGGGCGGCCGGTCGGCCTCTCGGGCCGCAAAGCGGCCCGCAAGCGCGAACGCGGGTCCGCAGCGTAAGCGAGGAGCGACGCACGGATGTGCGGAGCCCCACTAAAACTGGGTCCCGGTTTTCACCGGGAAAACACGATATTACTCTCCCGGGCCGTCGCTGACGCTGGCTTCGAAGCGGAAACTTTTCAGCGCTGCCAGCACAGGGCCGTCATAATTGGAGGGCGTCTCCGCCCTGCCCGTGATCCACGCATAGACTTCCGTGTCCGGCGCGTCGAGCAGGCGCTCAAACTCGTCCAGCTCAGCTGCGCTCAAACCCTCAAGGCGCGCCTCGGCAAACCGGCCCATGATCAGGTCGGCCTCCTTGAAGCCACGCCGCCAGGCCCGGAAGGTCAGACGCTTCTTGCGGTCGCCCGCATTGATGGTGGGGTTCGGATCGGAAAACGGATCATCACTCATGGCGCGGGATATAGCGGGCGAGCGGAAAGAGGCAAAGAGAGCGGCAACCTTATTTGAAATTTTCCGCCAGCGCCAACAGCTGGGGCCCTGACGCCGTTTTCAATGAACTACCTTGGCGCATGAAAGCACTGTCTCCAACGAAACTGACTTTCCTCTGCCGTGGCACTCGCAAGCGGATTACCGAATGACCCTTGTAGGTAACGACGTCCAATGCCGATAACGCTTGCGTTTTAAGTGGTTCACTTAACCCCGAATCGGAGAGTTTTGCCGCCACCTTTTGAACGTAGGCATCCAACGTGATTCCTAGCGCCGCAGCCTCCCGATCGACACCGACTATGTATAAGTGCTCCAACTTAACTGGGTCTATTTGGTCAATTTTCCGAATTCGCCGAGCATCGACATCACAGTCCGTCACGCCGATATAAAGGTACCCGTCTGCATCTGGGCCGACATTCGCAAGGGCTGCTACATAGGCTGGCAGCTCGTCAAGCAGTCGCTCATCGATATTTCGCTTTTCATCTAACCTGACGAATCCTTGTTTAAATTCGTATCGTGGCGTCTCTGTGCGCGAGCGGCGCAGTGAGTTTTCAAAGTCGAATATGGCCCCTGGTCCATGAGACAAAGCCGACACATCACCTTTTACAAAGTATCTACGAATTAACCCATCAACTATTGCAATATTACTTTCACGCTCAGCGACTTTTACGTTTTTTTGTCCAACAGATATTTTGTCAGCCAAATTATTTAATGCGCTCATGATGCCTTTTGGATCAGCTGGGATCATGCCTTCAACGAACAATAGATTAGGGGCTGTCCCAGATGTCTGAGACATCTAGGATGGCGGGATGCGGCTAAAG
>CAZCEG010000436.1:0-2065 GCA_964497275.1 uncultured Oceanicaulis sp. | reverse complement strand
ATCGTCCTGCTCGGCGGCCAGCTCCACATCGGCCACCTCTCCGAGGCGCACAATATGGCCGTCCCGGCGTGTGATCGGCAGGCGGCGGAAGGCGTCTTCGTTCTGGAACAGGCGCTCCACGCGCACGGTCAGCTGGGTGCCGGGCGTTTCCAGCGAACCACCGGGCAGTTCCACGTTTTCGGTGCGCAGCGCGTTCTCGATATCGGTGACAGTGAGATTTCGCGCCGCCATGGCCTGCGGGTTAAGCCAGATGCGCATGGCGTAGCGGCGCTGGCCACCAATCTGCACCTGCGAGATGCCGTCAATCACGGCAAACCGGTCAACGAGGAAGCGCTCTGCGTAGTCTGTGAGTTCTTCGGCCGTCAGCGTTTCTGACGCCAGATTGTACCAGAGGAAGGGGCGCGCATCAGAATCCTGCTTGTTGACGATGACCTCGTCGACATCCGGCGGCAATTGACGCCGCACGCGCGACACCGCTTCGCGGACATCATTGGCAGCCGCTTCCAGATCCCGCCCGAGATCGAACGTGATGGTCACCCGGCTATCGCCATCGCGCGAGCTGGACGTGATGGTATCGATACCATCTATGCCCGAGAGTGCGCTTTCGATCGGCTGTGTGACCTGATTTTCCATCACCTCGGCATTGGCACCGGGGAAGGTTGCGCGAACCGACACGACTGGCGAGTCCACATCCGGCAGTTCGCGCAGCGGCAGCTCGCGTATGCCCAGAACCCCGAATACCACTATCAGCGCGCTCGCCACGAAGGCGATCATCGGGCGCCGGACGGCGATATCAGACAGGGTCATTGGGCGCCTCCGCGGGCCATCAAGGCCGCCGCCGTCGCGGGCGTGGCGCCATTGCGCACGCCATTGGGTCCGTCACGAACGTCCACGCGCGCACCATCGCGTATGCGATGCACGCCCTGACGGACGATCACTTCGCCGGGCTCGATACCGCCAAGAACCTCAAGGAAACCCTCGGCGCGCGCGCCCACGGTGATTTCGCGCTGCTCCACGTACTGGCCGCGCTCATCAGAAGCGACCGTAAACACGAAGGTCTGGTCGCGAAGGCGCGTGATCGCGGTTTCAGGCACTGCGGGGCGGGTGCGCGGATCGCGGCGGACCTCGACCGTCATGAGCAAGCCCGGCAGCAAACGCCCGTCGGAATTGTCGATTTCGGCGCGGACCGTCACGGCGCGGGTCGCGGGATCGATCCGGCTGTCGATCTGGGTGATCTCGCCGGTAAACACGCTATCGGGGAAGGCTGAGGTGCGCGCACTGATCTGCATGCCCGCAGCAACAGCCGCGAGAAAGCGCTCCGGCAGAGTGAAGTCGAGCTTGATGACGGACACATCGTCCAGCTGCGCGATGACATCGCCGGGGCGCACCAGCTGGCCAAGGCTGACCGCGCGCAGGCCGATCACGCCATCAAACGGCGCGCGGATAATCCGGTCATCAACGCGGGCCTCAAGGCCCAGCACGCGCGCGCGGGCGCGCTCGGCATTGGCCTGAATCTCATCAAGGCGCGAGCGCGGTGCCACGCCCCGCTCCGTCAGATCGCGGATACGCACCAGCTCCTGCTCGGCTTCACGTAAGGATGCGCGCGCCTCTGACAAGCCGGCCGCTTCCTCCGCATCGCGTAGCTCCACGAGGATCTCGCCTGCCGAAACGCGCTGGCCGGAATCAAAGCGGATACGGGCAATGGTGTCAGAGATTTTGGCTGTCACCAGAACCGACTCGTTGGCATTCGCCGTACCCAGCGCTTCGACAATGTCGGCAAAGCTGCGCTCGCCGACTTCCACCACCGAAACCGGCGTGGCCGTGCCGCGCATGCCTGCACCGCCCGCGGTATTCTCGGAGAGGGCGCGCACCAGTACGGCGGCGGCCATCCCTGCGAAAATGACAGCGACGATGATGAGGAAAACTGCGCGACGCATCGAATATGACCTGAGTTGCTAGCGGGGATATGCGTTCGGCCGCCGAAAAAACAAAATGACATCAGCGTGAAGTGATCGCGTTTACGCACTGAATCGTTTGCCGGATTACCTAGACACGCCGCCAGAGC